>NZ_JBHIQP010000016.1:0-30289 GCF_042196625.1 Bartonella sp. AC535YNZD
ATGTTGCGACAGATCTTGCATTAAGACGGTTCATAAGAGCCATTTTTAGTCCTTTCTTGTATAAATTTTACCCACACGCCAGCCCCGCTTTTGACGTGCAAGGGTGTGGTTTTGATTGATTCAAGATAAACAGATTTGAAATGAGAGAATCTTACGTTATTCGGGACTCTCATTCAATATGAATAACGCTAGATTATCATTATAAATCAATATCTTGTTACTTTCGGTAGCGCTTATTTTAAGAAACAAAGACCGTAAAGAAGCAGACAAAATCCGCCAAGAAGATTTAGAAAAATCTGCAAAAAAACGAGAAGAAGATTTAGACAATATAGAAAGGCAATTAGAACAGCTAAAAAAACAAACTGAAGCTGCAAAAGAGCATGTCTCCATTTTATGGGCAGAGAAACAAATACGAGACTTGGGTCCAAAGTTGAAGGTTACCATAAAAGAAGCAACAGCACATAAATATGGTAAAGACTTTTTCATTGAGGCACATGTCATCATAGAAAATCCCACAGAACAAACAATGAGAATAAATAATTTTCGGTTACACAACGAAAACCTATTTGCGCTTAATAACGGTGGTTTTTTGGGAAAATATCCAATGTATTTACAACCAGAAAATGAAAAATATATACCCTTAACAAATCCTTTTGTAGCAGATTTAGAATCACAGATTATTTTCGATTGTTTTAATTTGGATGCACATGAAGAAACAGAATTTACTTTCACAGTTCGCCACCTAAAACCAGATATCGTAAGCACACCAATCTTTATCATTGAACACACTTCATCAAATCATGCAGAAAAAGTACTTGAAACTACTTTTTGGCCAAATTTTTTACTACCATTCGAGGAGAGTAGTCTCAAAAGCGATTAATTTTTCCATTAAATCTTTTTGTGTTTGAATTAAATCTTCTTGTTTACGTATTATGTTTTCCATTATTTTATCTGTCTCTTTTTCATGCGTTTCCGTCATTTTATAAAAGTAAAAGCCAGCAAAAAACATGATTACATTGACTATAAAAAACACAATCATCGCTGCCAAACTGTCCATTTTTATTTTCTTTCTTCATATTGAGATTGCAACATTTCATTTTGTTCACATGGCTTCATGCAAACAGTGAAACCCTTGATAAAAGCAGGCGTTGGAGGAGATTGTTCATTCCATAACGCTTCGAGAAGATATGCAACGGCTCCTCTTGAAGGAACACCATATTTTTCCCAACGCCATACTGTTGACTTGTTGACGCCTAACCGTTCTGCCATTTCTTTCAGAGTTAAATTCAGATTTTTACGTAACTGTTTTACTGCTATTTTTCCCATAAAAAATAATATGCATTATGAGTACTTAAAAGTCAAGTCGAAACGCATACCAATTATATGCAATATGAATATATTAAGGAGATAAAAATGCTTAGTAACACGATAGACCAATCTGCTAGATTAATAAAAGCGCGTTTAGCGCGTGGTTTTAGAAGTGCTAAAGAAGCAGCTAGATATTTTGGCTGGAACTACTCTAGCTATATACAGCACGAACAAGGATTAAGAGGAATATCGCGGGCATCTGCGAAATATGCAAAAGCATTTAGAATTAGTGAAGGATGGTTATTAACTGGAGAGGGAGAAGGCCCCTCCTTTCCAATTCCTGCGACAAAAAAAACTGTTGATGAGCAAATTATTAATCTACTGCAAAAAACAACTCAACCAGATAAAGAAACAATTCTTCACCTTTTAAATCGCCTGCATGCAAAAGAAAAAAAATAAAAGCTTTTTTTCTTTCATTACTAAATGTAGAAACCAGATGCGTTATTTTGTTATCTAGTTCTATATCACTTTTTATTATTTTCATAACCATTCACCTTCCCCTTTCATGAGAATCGTCATTTAGAAAAAATCTTCTTACAAGATTTTTATACCGTTAAAAATAAAATACACACAACGCATATTTTATTGTTGATAAGTATGCATTATGCGTATTATATATATTCCATAAACCACGCACAAACAATCGCCAAGAGGCGTTAGGGAGGAAAAATTATGGATAAGCCAATTCTTATAAATTCCAATGAAATTTTATTAGTTGCCTACGATGATAATCAAAACATTGCAGAGTCTGGACCACTTGATGCAAGCCAAATTCTAAGCATTGTTGCTGAGGTAGATGATGCAATCCAAATCTTTCGTATAAATCCTTCTGAGAATAATTGTGAAGATATCTCTGAAGAGATTGCAGACGCATATGTAGAAGCAAATATTGAACATCTCCATGAGGATAGTGAGGTTCATTACTTTGTACGTGAAAGTAATGCTTACCATGATCTTTTATCTGAGTTAGCAGAAGAAAAATATAATGATGAGGTCTACGGTACTTACGAACAACAACATCGTTTGCGTCCTTGTGATGTACTTTAAAATTCTTAAGGGCGTTTGAAAAAGCGCCCCCTTTTTCCCATCAATAATTGATTAGAGTAAACTTATGAACACACATGATAATGATAGTGAAGGATATCTCATACCTGAAAACGAGGCAGACAATAGTATTGGTTATGTCCAAATGGTCAATGCCCATGTCATGCATAGGTACTTAAATTTAAAACAAGATTTTAATACTTGGTTTAATGATTGTGTTGAAAAGCTTGATCTAAAAGAAGGTGTGGATTTTGTTTTTACAAAACAAGAATGGAACAAAAAAAAGATTTGTTCAAAATCTGAAATAGAAACAGATAAAACCGATAATCATCATTTCAAAATTCACGCAGCAAGAAAAGTTGCTCAAACAGAACGCCATAGAAACATGGGCAGACAATTATATCAAATCTTGCATTTTCTTTAATTAAGGAAGTGATGATGCAAAATTTTATTAGAACATATGAAAAAAATACAAGCTTCTTGAAAGGAGTCCATCATGCATAATTTTGTCACAACGGCCAAAAGCAATTTTAATAACCAAACTGTTCAAACTATGTCCAGTCGTGAAATTGCAGAGTTATGCGGTAAAAGACATGACCATGTTATGCGTGATATCAAGAAAATGCTTGAAGAACTTAACGCCCCCAAATTTGGGGGGGTGATTTTAGTGGTTATTATCTTGATGGCAAAGGTGAAAACCGACCTTGTTATAACCTCCCCAAACGTGAATGCTTAATTCTCGTATCTGGTTATAGCACTGCCTTACGAGCAAAAATAATTGATCGTTGGCAAGAATTGGAAAAGCAAGCAGTAACACCACAAATCGACTATTCAAGTCCAAAGGCTATGATTGGCTTTTTGAATTACCTACAAGGTCAAATAGATCAAAAAGACACCATCATTGAAGATTTAACACCAAAAGCCATGGCTCTTGAAAGCTTACAGCGCCATGATGGGCCCTTTGGTCTTACAGAAGCTGCTAAAATACTCGAGATGCAACCAAAACAATTCATTCAATTCTTACAGCAAAAAGGGTGGATTTACAGACGTGCAGCGGGTGGAAATTTGCTACCGTATCAAGACAAAATCCAAAAGCAACTTATGGATTGTCCAACCATCACACTTCAAACCGCAAGTGGAATAGAAAAAGTTATTCCTTGCGCAAAAATTACCACAAAAGGCATGGGGCTGTTGTCTCAAGAGCTTAAAAGACAAAGCATGCATTAAGAGGAGGTTATCATGATAAAAAAGAAATATAAACTCACTGATGAAACAATCAAAATTGATGGAATAACGCTTTATCGCATACGCGCCTTAAAAGATTTTGATGATGTCAAAGAAGGCGACCTTGGAGGCTTTGTCGAGAGTGAATGGAATCTTAGCCATGATGATAATTGCTGGGTTGGAGGCAATGCTTGTATTTATCAAAATGCATATATCTCTGAAAATGCCAAGGTTTATGATGATGCCGAAGTTTATAATAACGCAAAAGTTCGTGGTAATGCCATAGTAGCCGGCGATACAGCATTTTATGGAAGTGACGCTATTTTAAGGTAGGGGGATAAATCATGGAAAAAAAATACGAATTGACTGATGAAATGGATGAAGTTGGCGGACGCACGCTTTACCGCATACGTGCATTAAAAGATTTTGGAAATGTCAAAAAAGGTGACCTTGGCGGTTTTATTGAAAAGGAAGGCAATCTTAGTCATGGGGGCGATTGTTGGGTTGGAGATTATGCTAGGGTTTATGATAATGCTCGTGTTTATCAAAATGCACATATTTCCGGTTATGCCTATGTTTATGGTGATGCGCGGGTTTATGGAGATGCACTCGTTTCTGATGAAGCAAAAGTTTACAATTATGCAAAAATTTACGGTGATGCATTAGTTTACGGTGACACTAAAGTTTTTGATCATGCACATGTTTATGGCAATTCTCATGTTTATTATGAAGCATATGTTTACGATAAGGCAAGCGTTTATGGAAATGCAAAAGTTGGCGGTAATACACACATTTACGGAAATGTAAAAATTTACGGTGATGCGGATTTACGTTGTGAAGATTGGATTGGCAGCAATAGCAGAATATCCACTGGAGCAAACTGATGGAAAAGAAGTACGAACTTACTGATGAGAAAGCTGAGTTTAAAGGGGTAACTCTACACCGTATCCGCGCCTTAAGAGACTTTGGCAAAGTAAAGAAAGGTGATTTAGGTGGATTTATTGAAAAGGAAAAAAACTTAGGTCATGATGGCAATTGCTGGGTTTATGATGATGCCAAGGTGCTTGAAAGAGCTACCATTATTTCATAATGCCAAGATATTTGATGGCGCTTATATTAGTGGAAATGCCTCTGTTTATTCCGATGCACAAGTCTATAGTCGTGCTGTTGTTTACGGTAATGCAGAAATTTCTGGTAATGCACATGTTTTTGGTGAGGCTGTTGTTCGCGACGAATCTCGTGTTTACGGTAACGCAGAAGTTTACAGTAACGTACACATTTATAGTCGCGCACAAGTTTTTGAAAATGCACGAATAAGGAATAGTGCCCAAATTTACGACAATGCTTATGTATCTGGGAATACAATAATTTGTGGTCCTGCTCTCATTTATAACAATGCTAAAGTTTATGGTGATGTCATTATATCGTGCTCTAATTTCTATGAAGATGACATTCATTATGGAAATGTTGAGATTTTTAGAAATGCAGAAGTTTATGAGAATGCTCGCATTTACGACGCAGTCAAGATTTTTAGAAATGCCAAAGTTTGTGGATTAGCTAATATTCGCGGAAACACAAGAATTCCTCAAGACATAAAAATTTTAAAACCAAACAACTTTTAACACAAGCATGATTCACGCCACGGGAGAATTGCGTGCAAATCAAGGAAACAATAATGACAAATTCTTCTTTAACAACCATGGCAAGCAAATATGGCTTTTCTCATGATGAATTTCGTAAAACAATTATCAAAACATGTATCAATCATAACTTCTCTGATGAAGAATTCGCTGCTTTTATCTGTGTTGCCAATACTTATGGATTAAACCCATTAACAAAAGAAATCTATGCATTCCCTAAAAAAGGCGGCGGTATTATCCCTGTTGTCTCTATTGATGGCTGGATTAAGATCATCAAATCTAATTCTCAATTCGATGGCATGACTTTTCAAGATCAACTCGATAAAGATGGTAATCTGATTGCTATAAAATGCGCTATTCGTCTCAAAGGCATTAAAGACCCTATCGAGGTCACAGAATATTTATCGGAATGTAAGAAAGAAAAAAGTGAACCATGGGAAAAATATCCAGCACGCATGTTGCGTCATAAAGCAACTATACAATGTGCTCGTTACGCTTTCGGTTTGTCCGGTATTTATGAAGAAGATGAAGCGGCTCGTATTAATAATACCACACAAGTACAACTTGTTTCTCATGACATGCTTATACAAATCCAAGAATTAATTGAAGAAACTGGAACCAATGAAAAAAGGATACTTGATTATGCAAAAGTCGAGAGCCTTGAAGCTATTCCTGATGAAAAAGCAAAAATAATTTTTGATATATTGCAAGAGAGGCAAAAAGCTAAAACAGAGCAATCTCATTCACCACAAAAGCAAATAGACGCGCCTATACAAGAAGCAGAATATATCCATATTCAAGATATCGAATATGCACAAACTCAACAAGAGCAACAAACGGCGGTGTGAAATGGAACAAAGAACAGCAGAGTGGTTTCAAGCCCGTTTAGGAAAAGTCACCGCATCAAACGTTTACAACGTACTCAGTAAAACAGCAAAGGGAACCCCTACAAGCAAATATGAAGACTACAAAATTAAACTCATTACAGAGCGTTTAACAGAAGAAGTAAGCCAATTTTATACAATACCTGCTATGCAATGGGGCATTGAACATGAAGAAGATGCCTTGAAAGAATATGCATTCATTTATGATACTGAAGTCTCTCAATGCGGTTTTATCCAACACCCCACAATCCAAATGGCGGGGGCTAGTCCTGATGGGTTTGTTAGTGATGACGGTTTAGTTGAAGTCAAATGCCCACAATCCCCAAATCATCTACGTTTTTTTATAGATGACCATATAAAGCCTGAATATCGTGCGCAAATGCAATTCCAAATGGCTTGTACGGGACGAAAATGGTGTGATTTTATCAGTTATGACCCACGTTTTACGAGGCAATCAACATACCTGCGCATGAAAATCAAACGCATTCACCGTGATGAAGAACACATTGAACAGATTAATCAAGCGGTCGAAGTCTTTTTAGCAGAAATAGAACAAGAGATGCAAAAGATTTTGACAAAAGCCGCTTGACGTTATGGGGGTGCTCTCTCCTCCCAGCACCTCCACCTATTTATAATTATTCTAAACACTTAGATAATAAGGAGAGTTTTAAATGAACGAAGAAAAATTAACTGCCTCAATAGAAAAAGTAAGCTTATTCGAACAAGCTTTACTGTCGATGCGTTTGCAACGGCTTGTCAATATACAAGATCTCTCAATTTATCTCGGAATGTCAATGACATATATTAGAGAGCTTGTAAAAATCGGAGCTTTTCCTAAGCCTATACAAGAAGGACGATACCTAAAATGGGATCTTGTTGAAATTGATCGTTATATTGAAGCTAAAAAAACTGAAAGAGATTCTGTAGAATTGTCTTGAAGAAGTCCAAAGTAACGAACTGCTCGTAGAGACAGGTTAACAAAAGTGACAGAAAATTATTGATAATAGCTTGATCATGAATAATTTAGTGACAATCGGTAATGATGGTATTGCCGTTAAGATCTCTTTAAAAATTACAGAGGGTGTGGGGAATAGCCACGCTACAGTTATAAAGCTTGTACATCAAAATATTGAAGACTTTCAAGAATTTGGAAGGGTTGGATTTGAAATCTCACCCTTTTGAAAAAAGGGTGTTCTATTTGCTGGAAGTTCAGTGACAAATTTGAAAAATGGAGATAAGAAACATCAACAGGCTTTAAAGCCTTCTCATAGTCAATAAATCTATTAAAAAAGGGGAAAAATGAAACAAACTTTAAAATTATTAAGCTGCATAGCTTTATTAAATATGGCTGGATGTAACTCAAAGCCTCCTTCAACATCCTTTGTTATATGGGAAAAGCCAGGTGTAAACTCTACTGAGGTAGGAAAAGCACTGTTAGAGTGTGGTGCGCTATCTCCTTATAGTAGCGGTATAGACAATAGCAAATTAGGCATTCATGAATGGTCGATGATTCATGCTTGTATGATCCAATCAGGATTTCACTATAAAATTAAAGATGGGAAATGGTGTGAAAATTGTAAAGATGATAGGATTCCGGTATATTCTCTTAATAGTTCTATCAAGACTCAAAGAAGTGTTGAGAGACGCTTAAACAGCTCGTTTTGTAAAAACGACGGTATAATAAAACTTCTCAATATCAACACTCCGTTTTGCAATTGATCATCAACAATCAAAATGCTGTATGGGATAGTAATAGCTTATATGCGAACGGATTTTTTGGAACAACGCCATGCTCTCTTGGAACAGTGGGCTGCATTTATAACAGGAGATACTTGACAGGATTACAACAATGTGTCTATTGTCGAATCAGGTGCCTAGAAAACACCTTAGACACATAGCGGATAGATTGCCGATACAATCTTTTCTCCGCACATTAAAGGCTTTGACTCATTGTATGTCACACACATATAATGGCTTTGCCGGGTGTGGTTATGCTATACAATACCCTTTTGGGGAAGGCATAACGACGGGCTATGTGCCGTGTTTTCTAGCACCCGGCGCTCTTCTAGAGTGTCAATAGAAGACATTTAAACACATAGGAGTTCATTATGAACATTCTTATAAAAATTACGGAACAAACAATTGATCAAGAAATAGTTCAAACAGTAAATGCACGTGAGTTGCATACGTTTTTGAAGGTCACATCTCGTTTTAACGATTGGATTATTAATCGTATTAAAGAATACGGTTTCCTAGAAAATAAGGACTTTGTGAGTTTTACTAAAAATTTAGTAAAACCTAATGCCCATCAAGAAAATCAAGGTGTTATGAGTTTCGGTAAAAATTTACCGAAACCTAAAGGTGGTCGTCCAAGTATCGAATATCACCTCACTCTAGACATGGCAAAAGAGCTTTCCATGGTTGAACGCAATGAGAAAGGCAGACAAGCTCGTCGTTACTTTATTGAGTGTGAGAAAAAGTTAAAAAGCCAATCTGTTGATTATGATAATGATACACGCTTTGATTTACCAAGCCATTGGGAGGCTATGAGTGCTGGTGAAAAAGCTTTGTATCTTTTAGGTCCTATCCATGTTCGTCTTATTGATGTTTTTAGAGTCGATGAAGAGAATAGAAAATATAAAGCTCTCATTAAAGAAGCTAAGCGGGTTTTAGCAAGGTCTGTTACGAAAGCTGCTTAGTTTGGAAAATTGATTCTATCTCCTCGTCTTTTATGGCGGGGAGGGGAATTGGGGAGTCGAAGCAAAACATGGTATGGTGATTTAGTTCCAAAATATGCCCCAAAAAAGCAGCAATGATTCGTGTTTTAGTACTATCTCAATACCATCTGATAGCGTTATGATAGGGTTTTAAAAGGTGGTTTAGAAGGTGGTTTAATTTTTTCTAATTTCTAATAAATTACTGAAAAATAAGGGGAAATCCACATACAATGGTGCGGACGGCGGGACTTGAACCCGCAAGGTCTTCGACCGGCAGATTTTAAGTCTGCTATGTTTACCGTTTTCATCACGTCCGCGATGTGAGTTCTCTCATAAGCTATATCTTTTATTGAATCAAGAATTAATGACAAAAGAAACATTTTTCATTTTTTAGTGAAATTTTGACTGACAATAGTTTCCTTTATCGATAGAAAAAGCTTTTATAATGTAAATAAAGTATGAAATGATTAGTGTTATGAGTCAATTTATTCAAGACGTCACAAAAGCTATGGTGGGATTGCATCACGTGTTTGCTGAAACACCACTTCAAAGAAATGATTTTCTTAGCCAAAAGTATGATGCAGAAATTTATTTAAAGCGTGAAGATTTAACACCGGTGCGGTCTTATAAGATTCGTGGTGCTTTCAATTTTGTTTCAGAAATGCTTAGCTGTATATCACCAGATTCTGCATTTGTTTGTGCTTCAGCGGGGAATCACGCGCAAGGCGTTTCTTTTGTTTGTCGTTATTTTAAACGTAAAGGCGTGATTTTCATGCCTATGACAACGCCACAACAAAAAATTGAAAAAACACGTATTTTTGGTAAAGAATTCATTGATATTCGTTTGGTTGGAGAAACATTTGATCAATGTTATGAAGCTGCACAATCCTTTGTCGTAGAGAGCGGTGGTGTAATGGCTCCACCTTTCGATGATATTCGCATTATTACGGGGCAAGCAACAGTGCTTTGTGAGGCTGCTTTACAATGGAAAAAACTCAATGGAGAAAGTGAGCCAGATTTGATGATTGTGCCGGTAGGTGGGGGTGGTTTGGCAAGTGGAGTGAGCAAGTTTCTACATGAGTATGGTTGGAAAACAAAGCTTCGTTTTGTTGAGCCGCAAAGAGCAGCAAGTTTACTTGCTTGTTTGGAGAGTGGAAAACGCGTCAAGCTTGAAAGCATTGATACTTTTGTAGATGGTGCTGCTGTGGCTGAAATTGGTGCACTAAACTATACAATTCTAAAGCAATTTCCCCCTGATTCTGTCATTACGGTTCCTGAAAATCGCGTTTGTTCTACGATGGTTGAAATGCTTAATGTTGAAGGTGTGGTTCTTGAACCGGCTGGTGCTTTATCGATTGATGCGCTTAACAGTATTCCTCCTCAAGAGTTAAAGGGGAAAAAAATTCTTCTTGTTATTTCAGGAGGTAATTTTGATTTTGAGCGTTTGCCAGAAATTAAAGAGCGTTCTTTACGTTTCCAAGGGTTGAGAAAATATTTTATTTTTAGTTTTCCGCAACATCCTGGTGCATTGCGTCATTTTCTTTCCACATTATCGCCAGATGATGATATCGTACGTTTTGAATATCTTAAAAAATCAGCGAGAAACTTTGGTTCTGTATTGGTTGCGATTGAAACAAAAAAATACGGTAATTTTTGTCTTTTAGAGGAAAAATTTCAAACGTTAGGTTGGCGTTACCGTGATATTACTGATGATCAAACGTTATTTGATTTTGTTATTTGAAAAACTGAAATTTTACTAAAAAAAGAAGTATAATGATGAAACCTATTTTTTATTCGGTGCTGAGTCTATTTTTCTTTTTGATTGTTAATCAACAGAGTTTAGCATCTCAGCCAACAGTAGTACAAAAAGATGAACTTTCAAGAGTCGTTGTTGATGTCAATAATGCTATAAAAAATGGGGATTTTATGCCTATTTCTCGTTATATGCCTGAGCGGCTTTATAAAGAGATGGCACATCGATTGAATACAACAGAGAGTGCTTTACGTAGTGATTTTCTTCAACAGTTGCATAAGAAGTTTGAGGGGTTGCCTTCTGGTGCTTATTATTTAGATAAAGAAAATATAGAGTATTTACAAACTGATAACGGTACTTTGTATGCTTTAATTCCAACAGTTCTTGAGATGAAAGATCGCATCATTCAATATAAAACTTTGGCGATTTTTGATAAAAACCAATGGTATTTAATTTATGGCGGTCAAAAAACTTTACAAAATCCAGTTTTTCTCGAGATTTATCCTGATTTTATCAAGGTACATTTACCGATGGACACAATCATCAAAAAGTAAACGATCTAAATATTGTTTTTATTCATGATAAATGTATTTCGTAAAGTTCTTGCTTTTTTATCATAATCCAAAGATAATAGAGGTGAAGGCATTTAGGCTGGTTTGTTGGCTTTTTGTAAAGTGAAGTTTATACGCCTTTATCTTGATTTCAAGGTGTTCATGAGTTGCGCAAGCCGCTTTTTAGGCGTTGCTTCATTTAAAATGTCAGGGATTTCTCTTGCGCGGATTCTTGAGTGGAGAGTTCAGATGGTTACTTCATTTTGAGTTCTTCAGCTAAGGAAAGATTTTATTTTGCCTATAAAAGAAGAAAATGTTTTTACAAAGTTAGGTTTGCCTACTCTTTTGATTAAAAATTTACTCATTGCTGGGATGAGTAAACCTAAACCTATACAAGAACAAACTATTCCAGTGATGTTGAAAGGACACGATATTTTAGGTGTTGCTCAGACAGGTTCTGGAAAAACCTTGGCATTTAGTTTGCCTATTTTAAGTCAGATTTTGGCTTTAGGTGATAAACGATGCCCTAAAACTGCACGCGCTTTGATTTTAGCTCCAACGCGTGAACTTGCTGTTCAGATTGATGAAACGATTCGCACTGCGGCGAAAGGAGCACATCTTTCAACATGTCTTATTTTTGGGGGCGTATCACGTTTAAAACAAATTAAACGTATGGAAGCAGGTGTGGATGTTTTGATAGCGACTCCAGGGCGTTTGAGAGATCTTGTTCGTGAAAAGTGTGTTGATCTTTCCCAATCTCGTTTTTTGATTTTGGATGAAGCAGATCGTATGTTGGATATGGGGTTTATTCATGATGTTAAGCAAATTGCAAAGCTTTTGCATCAAGAGCGTCAGACAGCACTCTTTTCTGCAACAATGCCGAGGGAAATTGCTGTGCTTGCAAAATGTTTACTCAATGATCCGGTTAAAATTGAAGTTGTTCCTCAAGGTACTACGGCTGTAGAGATTTGCCAAAAATTATATTGTGTTCCTACGAATGAAAAAAAGAATGTTTTAAGTAAACTTTTGACAAATCCAGCTTTTGATTCGGTTATTGTTTTTACTCGAACGAAACATGGGGCAGATGCTGTCACGCGTAGTTTAGAAAAGGTAGGATATTTAGTCGCAACAATTCATGGAAATAAATCACAAGGTGCTCGCCAGTCTGCTTTAAAAGCTTTTCGTGAAAGATCTGTGCAGATCCTAGTGGCAACAGATATTGCTGCACGCGGTATTGATATACCAGGGATAAGTCACGTTATTAATTACGACTTACCAGATGAAGCTGAAAGTTATGTACATCGTATTGGTCGTACAGGACGTAATGGTGCCTCTGGTGTAGCACTTACGCTTTTTGATGAGAAGATAGAAAGGTCCCGCTTGCGTGCTATAGAGCGCTTGATTCGTATGAAATTGGTGGCTGAGGCTGTTCCAGAACAATTTGCAGCGTTTCCAGAAAAGCCAATTGTACGAGAAAATAAAGAAAACGATAAGGAACGCCGTTTTAAAAAATCTAAACGTCAAAAACAGTTTTTAGGTCGAAAAGATGATGCTGCACAGTTGCAGCGGAAGAATTCTTCACCTCAAAATGAGAGGCAGCAAAAAGCAAAAGCGGTAGTAAAGCGTGCAAAGACTTTTCGTTTTCGGAAATCAGTTAAGAAGGCTGCTTAGATAAAGTCTTGAAAAAGATCATGTATAGGAGATTTTTTACTTTTGTTGATTTATTCTCAATTGAAAAGAGTTAAAAGTAAGAAGATTCTTCAGAGTTTTTCATTTTTTAGAAATGAAAACTTCTAACCGTTTGGATTTATTTAAAAATCATTATTGTAGAGGCAATTATTTATTTGCTTTATTCCCATTTTTAAAAATGGGAATAAAAGTAGATTTTATTTATATAAAAATTATTTTTATAAAGGATGTGTTTTATCTTTAATGATAACTTTTAATTTTAAAAATTGATGTCTAATAATAACTCATTGTTTTATATATTTAATAATTCATTATATCGTATTTTTTTTCATTTTTAAGTTATTTATGCGGATCAATCAAAAGTATTCGCTTGCACGTTATGTGTGAAGTTGTCATATAAATAAACATTTGAAAAATAAATAAAATAATTTTTATAAACTCTTTCAAAGGCAATGGGGGATTGCTGAGATTGAGAGTTGAAAAATAGTACGATGGTATGACTTTTATTATAAATAAAGATGGGGCTGATCAATCGATTTCATTTTATACCATTTACGGGGGTGTCATTGTGAAAGAGTCTTGGGGAATTTAAGAGATATCTCTTTAAAAAAGCATGTGACTGCATAATACAATAGCGAGAATGTCATGATTTCTGAAGGCTTTCTCAGGATTCTTAACAATTTAGCTTGTTATCTTGGTTTTTACTGTAAAACACTATTATTTGGGGGGGGATATAAAGTATTTGGGAGATATAAAGCCTATAAGACTTTATGTATTAAATGTTTTATGACAGTGTGGTGAACAAGGCAAGGTTGTTTGTAAAGCGTTGAAGTCGTTAGCAGGAGGAATAACCTGTTAGATAAGACGTCGGAGTGTTTACAGATTTGTTTTATATTTTTTGCTTTTAGGATGGGGAGGAGATTATGTGGGGTGTATGGAGATAATATATGACCTTGATTATTGATTCTTCCATTTTTCAAAATGGTTGCTTCATGAGCAGGTTTTTAAGTTTAATTTCTTTATTGAGTATAAATCATTCTTTCTTTGGAAAAAAATATGATACAGTTTCATTGCTGATGGAGCTTAATAATTCATCTTTGATGAAAGAAATCGTAATTTATAATATGCAAATAATTGCAGTGCCCTCTTATAGAAGCGCGGTGGTTTGAAAAAAGTAATCTTATTTGTGCTATTCTAAAATGAATCAATTGCTTTTTGCGTTCATTGCAAAAAAACACATCCCGTATGATATTGCGTTTCTATATTTATTGCAAAAATCCTATTCCCTCACTTTTATTAACGAATCCCTCATGTCTAAAAGCTTGAGAAAAAACAATAAACTACGTGGAATAAAAGAAAAGTGGCTCCCCGGGCCGGATTCGAACCAGCGACCAACCGGTTAACAGCCGGTTGCTCTACCGCTGAGCTACCGGGGAACGGTGCCCAATTATTTAATTGAAAAGGCTATAGCAAAGCAATACTGATTTGCAAAGGATAAAATTACTTTTTTTAAAAAAATATGATAAATTGTGTAATAAGAGGAAAAAAGGTGTGAGAAGATTTCTACACCTTGACGGATGCGTTGCCTTCCCTTATGGAAACCTTTATGTTTGTTGACGAGGCCTCGTGGCGGAATGGTTACGCAGAGGACTGCAAATCCTTGTATCCCGGTTCGATTCCGGGCGAGGCCTCCAGCCGATTTTAAACGAAACGGCTTTTAGGGGAGATGAGGTATAGGAAAATAGATTATTTCCCTCTATTCTTGTGAAGACACTTTTATGTGAGAGATTATATAGTTAAAATCTAATTGTTGACTGTGGCGTCCTTTTTTGTAACACCTATAGTTTAAGAGATCTTCATCCCTTATTGTCGCTGTTTTGTTTGTTTTTTGTAGGTTAGGAGAAAATATTCGTTATGGTTGCAGATTTTGCTGAGCTTCGTCGCAAAATGGTTGACAATCAAATTCGTACAGTCGATGTAACGGATTTATCAGTTCTTGAAGCCTTTTTAACGGTATTTCGTGAAGATTTTGTATCGGAAGATATGAAAATGTTAAGTTATCTTGATACCGATATTGTTCTATGTCCAGTGCAAGATGGGGTTCCTGCACGCTATTTGATGAAACCTGCGTCTCTAGCAAAATTACTACAGCTTGCCGCTGTAAAATCATCAGATGTTGTTTTAGATATTGGTGCAAATAGTGGTTATTGTGCAGCGTTGCTTGCAAAACTTGCAGGATCTGTGATTGCGCTGGAAAGTGATCAATCTCTCTTTGAACGTGCTCTTGACGCTTTAGAACGTAATCAATGTGATAATGTGGTTGTCGTTCATGGTCCTTTAGAGCAAGGATATGCCGTTGAGGGACCTTATGATGTGATTTTCATTGAGGGATCTGTTGATTTTATTCCTCAAGGTATCTTTGATCAAATGAAAGACTGTGGACGTCTTGTTGTGGTTGAAGGGCATGGAAATGCTGCTGTTGCACAAATCTATATAAAAGAAGATGGGATCATCTCGGCTCGTCGTGCTTTTAATCTTGCTGTAAAGCCTCTTCCTTGTTTTTTAAAAACACCTGGTTTTGTATTTTAGAGCTTGTTTGTTCGGTGAATAAAAGATAATTTCGTAATTTATTTGGGGTATGTTGTTGTGTGTATTGTGTTAAAAATAAACAAGAAGTTTCAGGCATGTTTGTTGTTGGTGTTGAGTATTTTTTTATCAGAGACTGTTTGTGCTGAAACATTGATGGATGCCTTTTCTAAGGCTTATAAACACAATGCTAAGTTGAATAGTGAACGTGCAGCTGTGCGTATATCCAGAGAGGATGTTGTTATTGCGCGATCGGGGTTGTTGCCACAAGTTGAGGGGGTTGGGAACTATGGGCGCAATAAGTCTTTTACAGGTCCTTATGTGACTTCTGGATCTATAGGCGTGAGATTAAATCAAAGATTATTTGACGGGTTTATCACGCAAAATATCTTTTCTTCAGCGCAAGTTAAGTTGCAGGCTCAACGTGAGTATCTTCGTAATGCTGAACAAAATACTTTTCTGGAAACTGTAACGGCTTATGCTAATGTCTATCAGGCACGTCGTATTGCCGATCTTCGGAGAGAAAATTTGGCAGCTCTTGAAGAGCAAGTTCGTTCCGATAAAGCAAAATTTGATGTGGGTGAGGGAGGGCGTGTTGATCTTGCTCAAGCTCAAGCAGCACGTTCCGTGGCAGTTTCAGAGCTGAGTCTTGCTCGTGCTGATGTAAAAGCAGCCGAGGCAGTGTATCGACAAGTTATTGGTTCTGATCCTGAAAAGTTAAAAAGCCCTCCCGTAGCCAGAGATTTTCCTGCCAACCTTGATATGGCTTACCAGATGAGCGTTTCTATGCATCCAGCAATCCTTTATGCTAAATATTTAGTCGATGCGAGTGTTTACAATGTAAAGGCAAAAGAAGGTGCATTGCTCCCTAAGGTAGATTTTTCTGCGACAGCGTCTTATAATCGAATTTATAGTGGTCCTGGAGAGGATGGCGTTTCTAAATCAATAGGGTTGTCAGTGAGTGTCCCAATTTTTGAAGGAGGGCGTACGTCTGCGCAAATTCGCCAATCAAGGGAACAGCTTGGACAGGCGCAGCTTCAACTCGATTTGGCGCATAGCAATACCCGACAAGCACTTACTTCTGCTTGGTTTCAGTTGGAGGGCGCACGCTCATCTGTTGTTGCTTATCGTGAAAGTGTTCGTGCTGCTGAAATTGCTCTGAAAGGTCGTGTTCAAGAAAATCGCGTAGGGCAAGCAACGACATTGGATGTTTTAAATTCTCGTACTCAATTGATTAATGCTCAAATTGCGCTTGCAATGGCAGAGCGTAATGCTGTTGTGGCGAGCTATAGTGTTCAATCTTCTATTGGTAAGTTGACTGCAAGTTATTTAGGTTTAAAAACAATTCAATATATCCGATAATACATAAAAGTATCTCTTTGAATCTTATTAAATTATTTTAGTTTTTAAAAGATTAGTAAGTCAACAGTTGAATATGTTGAAAGATATTGCGGCGAGATATTATTTTTATAAGTGTAGAAAACTGTGTGTAGCGCCCTCTTTATGACAAGCATATTTGAAAATATCATAGGAGGCATGTTGATCTTATAATTCTTTTGCATACACTGAAAATATGATTCTATTTGTTGTTGCGTCTTTGAGAGGTTGTAAAGTATGGTACAGAGTTCAAGCGTGTTACGTGAGCCAAGTATGGATGAAATTTTAACATCTATTCGTGAAATAATCGAAGAAAATGCGGTTCAATCTGATCACTTTTTAAATGAAGATGTTGCACTGAATGCTTCAGAAGTGGCATCCGAGGGTATTTATGATACAACCTTATCGGTTGATGATGCTATGAAAGCTTTAGCTGATCGTATTGGTCTTTCTTCTGAAAATCAAGGAGGGAAGATAACGCAAGAGAAAGAGGATATAGAGGCAGAAAATAATACAGTTGGTATGGATATGCAAAAGATGAAGCTTTCTTCTGAAGAACGGAATTCTGTTTATAAAGCAAAAGAATATGAAGATGAGATAAGAAAATCACAGTCAGACGCTGGAAGGGATGGTCATGTGGAATTGTCTGCATATTGTATTTCTTCTGCAGAAAAGATTGCAAAGGATGTATTGCGTCCGGCTATAGCTGAATGGTTACAGTCTAAATTGCCTGTTTTGCTGGAAGATATTTTGCGTGAAGAGATTGTGAAGGCGATTAAGAAATCGTCTTAATTATTTTTACATTATTTTTATGTTTTTCATTTTATGGGGATTTTGTTTGCGATTGTGCGAGCTCTCTAGTGAATGGCTGAGATTCACGAAATTTTGATCAGGATTTGATCATATATTGTGTTGTTCAGCGGCGTTATGGATGGATAGAATGTTAGAAAAAAACTATGATGCTGCCTCTATAGAGCAACGGGTTGCAAAGAGATGGGAGACTCGTGGGGCTTTTAAAGCAGGAGTGGGTTCTAAAAGTGGTGCAGAAACTTTTTGCGTTATGCTTCCACCCCCGAATGTTACCGGCTCACTTCATATGGGGCACGCACTCAATACGACAATTCAAGATATAATGGTTAGATTTCAGCGGATGCGTGGCAGGAATGTGTTGTGGCAGCCTGGTATGGATCATGCTGGGATTGCTACACAAATGGTTGTAGAGCGCCAACTTGCAGAACGCCAAGAACCAACGCGTCAAGAAATGGGAAGAGAAAAGTTTATTGAGCGTATTTGGAAATGGCGTTATGAAACTGGAGGCATTATTGCAAACCAGTTGCGCCGTCTTGGGATTTCATGTGATTGGTCGCGTGAGCGGTTTACAATGGATGAGGGGTTGTCGCAGGCGGTTCGTGAAGTTTTTGTCACGCTTTATAAGCAAGGGCTGATATATAGGGATAAGCGCCTCGTCAATTGGGATCCTAAATTGTTGACAGCTATTTCAGATCTTGAAGTTGAGCAAAAAGAAGTTCAAGGACATTTGTGGCACTTTAGATATCCACTTGAAGGTAAAGTTTTTGATCCAAATGATGCGACAACTTTTATAACAGTGGCGACAACACGACCAGAAACAATGCTTGGTGATACAGGAATTGCTGTTAATCCTGAAGATGAGCGTTATAAAAATCTTATCGGTAAAAATGCTCTTTTGCCGCTTGTTGGTCGTCGGTTATTAATTGTTGGTGATATGCATGCTGATCCTGAGGCTGGAAGTGGTGCTGTAAAAATCACGCCAGCCCATGACTTTAATGACTTTGAAGTGGGGCTGCGTAATCATTTACGCTTGATCAATATTTTTACCCCAAAAGCTGAGATTTTTCTCCGTGAGAATGAAGCATTTTTTGATGGTTTGATATTATCAGATGAATTAGAAATGTTAGTAGAAAGTCTCGATAAATCTGATCGTTTTGTTGCGCGCCAGAAGATTGTTGCTTTGATGAAAGAACAGGGATATTTGGCTTCTGTTGATGATCATCCCCATATGGTTCCTCATGGAGATCGCAGTGGTGTTCCTATTGAGCCTTTTTTGACAGATCAATGGTATGTTCATGCTGCTGAATTAGCAAAGCCAGCGATAGAGGCTGTTCAACAAGGAAAAACGCAGTTCGTTCCCGATAACTGGAAAAAGACCTACTTCAATTGGATGCAAAATATTCAACCTTGGTGCATTTCTCGCCAATTATGGTGGGGACATCAGATTCCTGCTTGGTATGGACCTGATGGAACAGTTTTTGTTGAAAAAAGTGAAGAAGAGGCTTTAGATTCAGCCGTTGCTCATTATGGTGAGGTGGTTGAATTAATCCGTGATCCGGATGTTTTAGATACTTGGTTTTCATCAGCTCTTTGGCCTTTTTCAACATTAGGATGGCCCAATAAAACGACTGAGTTGTCTACTTTTTATCCAACATCTTTATGCGTGACAGGGTTTGATATTATTTTTTTCTGGGTTGCTCGTATGATGATGATGGGACTTCACTTTATGGGTGATGTTCCTTTCCCAACGGTTTATGTGCATGCTCTGGTACGGGATCAAAAGGGTGCAAAGATGTCAAAATCTAAGGGAAATATTATCGATCCCTTAGAGCTTGTTGATCAGTATAGCGCTGATGCACTTCGTTTTACTTTGGCTATTATGGCAGCACAAGGTCGTGATGTAAAACTTGATGTTTCCCGTATTGCTGGTTATCGTAATTTTGCTACGAAATTGTGGAATGCTACCCGATTTGCACAGATGAATGGTGTGAAGCATGATCCAGCTTTTAAACCAGAACAAGCAAAACTGGCGCTTAATCGTTGGATTTTAACGGAACTCTCTAAAACGATTTCAGCAGTGACAATTGGTATTGAACACTATAAATTTAATGAGTCTGCCGCTACACTTTATCGTTTCATTTGGAATACACTCTGTGATTGGTATTTGGAACTTCTCAAACCTATTTTTCAGGGGGAAAATGAAGATGCTAAAAATGAGGCTCAAGCTTGTACTGCTTGGGTTTTAGATGAAGTTTATAAACTTCTTCATCCTTTTATGCCATATATGACGGAAGAGTTGTGGTCTCTTACAGAAACGCAAGCCATCAAGCGTGAGGATATGCTCGCATTGACAAAATGGCCAGAGGAAACATTGATAGATGAAGAAGCTGCTGATGATATTAATTGGCTTATTGATGTCATCACGGGGATTCGGGCTGTACGTTTTGAAATGAATATTCCAGTGGCTACGCAAGCACCTCTTGTTGTTGTTGAAGGAGGGGAAGTAACGCGAGAGCGTGTGAAGCGTTATGATGCACTTCTTAAAAAATTAGCGCGTATTGAAGTTATTGATTTCTCTGATAAAGTTCCGGAAGTATCAGCACAAATGATTTTGGGAGAGGCTGTTTTTTGTTTGCCCTTAGGACAGTTGATTGATTTGGAAGCTGAACGTGTTCGTTTGAGGAAGGATGTTAGTAAAATTGAACAAGATATTGAAAAAATATCGCTTAAGTTAAACAACCCCCAATTTATAGCAAATGCAAAAGCAGAAATTGTTGAGCGTGAGCGGAACAGGGTTTTAGAACTGCGTGCAGCGCAGAAAAAAATATTTGTTGCTTTAGAGCGGTTAGATTGATTTCAGCTTTTTATTTTTTTGATAGATAATTTCATATCAGTAGGGCTGGTATAGATCTTCTTTAAAGGAAACTTTTCTTTTGTTAGTTTTTCATGAACGATCATAAAATCTCTACTGAAATCCATAGTTTTATGTTTATCATTAAAGAGATATCTTTTAAGGCATCTAAGCCTATTCCATGACGTAGAATGAATGCTATAACAGTAAATCCATAGAGCTTCCCTTCTTTATGCTTGTGAAGTAGCAAGCGCCGGTATCATTCTGTCCAATCAGGACAGCTCTTGGCTCAGACCGTTCGTAAGAGGCATTTTTAGTTCTTTCTTACACAGAGTTTTTATCCACATAGCTCTCTCTACTTGTAATGTGCAAGCGGATGGTTTTGAGTGATTTAACATGGAACAGGTTTGGAATGAGAGAATCTTACGATATTTGAGGGACTTATTCAAAGTGCAAAAAGGTAAATTATCATTATAAATCAATTTCTTGCTTTATTATTATAAAATATCATCATTTAGAGTAGCAATATAAGGTATGTAAAATTACACATGTGGTATTTTTTTGTATGTAGTGGTGAGTATTCTAAGGTAGAACTTGTGTGTAAAGTATGAACTAACCCCATGTGAAATGATGTCAGGTGCAATCTGTTAAACAAAAAGCTGTATTGTTTATAGATTGGCAGAGACAAAAAACTTCATCTTTAAGGTGGTAAGGCAGTTGTGAAGTTATAAGTTAACTATCATCATTATATTTATCCATCTTTCGTATTGTTTTTTATACTTAAACGCTTGCCATTCATCATGTATTCTCTTCGTTCTCAAGTTGCGGTTTAATGCACGTTATTCTATTGAACGATTTTTGCTCATACGTATAAAATTTTAAGATCAATAAATCCTAGAATGTTAAAGGGTGTGTTACAAAATATAGAATGATGATTTATATTTAAAAATCAATTTGTTATATATAAAAATTGATACTTAATTTTATCGAACATTTTGGATGGTTTTTATCTATTTGTTTTTTCTTTTAAAATTTTTACTTTAAAATTGCGTATGCTTCTTACTAAGAAAAAGAGTTTAAATATCTACAAAGAAATTTGTAACAGATATAATCATTAAAATTGAGGTAAGGGGGGAATGGTTAATAGGTTTCAGATATGGAAAAAAGTCACGATTGTTGTGATTTTAGGGGGATTCTTTTCGACTGTTTGTGTAATAGATGTCAATAGCTTGCAAGAAGCGAATGATGGTTCGTTTTATTTTTTTTAACGTATAGAAATGGGCATATAAATCAGGCTATTCCAGCACTCCGTTGTGCTGCTAAGAGGGGCCATATCGGTGCGAATTGGAAACTTGGCTACATCTATGCAAAGGGTGATGGTGTTCCTAAAGATGATTACAAGACATATCATTTTTTTGCATATATCTTTGAAAAAGGTACAGATCTTGGTTCAGAAGATGAAAGTTATGTTTCTGATGCATTGGTTAAACTTGCAGGATATATAAAAAAGGTATTCCTCAATCACCTATGAAACCTGATCCTTCTTATACTGTTTGTCTTTATATGCAGTCTGCGGTAAACTATGGAAATCCTAAAGCTCAGTATCATTTAGGAAAAATATTTTTAAAGGGAGAGGGAAGGGAGAAAAATCCTTTACAAGCCACGATGGTTTAAACTCTCAGCAAAAAAAAGGAAATCCTTCTGTTCAAACAATGCTTGGAAATATACTGCTTAAAGAAGGAAAAATTGTCCGTGGGGCAGCAATTTTAACTGCTGCCTATAAAAAAGCTAATGTAAAAGACAAAAATTTGATTCACCCTTTGCAAGAAGAGGCTTTTGCTCTTTGTAATGAATCTGAGAGACGTACAGCAATTTGACTGGTTGCTGAGATTTTAAAGAATAACAGTTTTTAAACATCTTATTGTAATATTTTTACACTCTCTCATATTATATTAAACTCTATTTTCTTGTATACAAGTTCATAATAAAGATAGCTTTTTTTGATAATCTAACGGCTAATGACTTAGGATCTTAGACAAAAATTCTTGCGTTCTCGGTTTTCTTGCTTGCGGATCAGAAAAGAACTCTTTAGATGAACAGTCTTCAAGAATTGTTCCTTGATCTATGAAAATAACACGCTCCGAGACTTTTTGTGCAAATCCCATTTCATGGGTTACACAAATCATCGTCATACCTTCTTCTGCTAAGCTAATCATGACATCGAGTACTTCACCTACCATTTCAGGATCTAGAGCAGATGTTGGTTCATCAAAAAGCATGACAAGTGGATCCATGGTTAAGGCACGTGCAATAGCAACACGTTGTTGTTGCCCTCCAGAAAGTTGACCAGGATATTTATCTTTGTGTTCAATGAGTCCAACGCGTTCAAGATATAACAATCCACGTTCAAGTGCTTCTTTTTTGCTTCGTTTTAGGACTTTGATTTGTGCAATTGTCAAATTTTCTGTGACAGATAAATGAGGGAAAAGCTCGAAGTGTTGAAACACCATTCCTACCTGACTTCGCAATTTAGGCAGATTCGTTTTTTTTGAATGAACAGGTATTCCATTAATCCAAATTTCACCTTTTTGAAAAGGGACGAGAGCGTTAATAGTTTTAATGAGTGTTGACTTTCCTGAGCCTGATGGACCACAAACGACAACGACTTCTCCTTTATTAATATTGGTTGTACAGTTTTTAAGGACTTTAATTTCGCCATACCAATTAGAAACATTTTTTATTTCGATCATATGAGTAGACATTTTTTTTCCTGTTAGCGAATAATGGATACTTTTTTTTGTAAATACAAAACTATTTGTGACAGTGTAAAACAGATAACAAAATAGAAAATAGCTGCTAAGATATAAGCTTCTTGCTTTACACCAAAATTATTAGCAGCAATATCAAAACCATTCAAAAGGCTATGACCACTGATGGCATAAACAAGGGTTGTATCCTGAAAAAGGATAATAACTTGTGTTAAAAAGACTGGAAGCATATCTCTAAAGGCTTGAGGAAGAATGACAATGTACATACTTTGCCAATATGTCATTCCAAGAGCTTGTCCTGCATATTTTTGTCCTTGCGGAACTGAATTGATTCCAGCACGCATAATCTCAGCAAAATAAGCCGTTTCAAATGCGGTAAAGGTAATGAGTGCTGATTTATTTGCACCGATGGATATACCGGTTAAAAAAGGCAGAAGCACGAAAAACCATAAGATAACCATCACAAGGGGTATTGAACGCATAGCTGTTATGTAACTGATTGCAAACCAAGAAAGAAGTTTTATGGAAGAAAGGCGCATCATTGCTAAAAGCGTACCGAAAACAAATCCCAACACCGTTGCAAAAAGAGTTAGAAAAACGCTAAAGAGTAAACCTGATAAAATGTAAGAACGAAATACATCAAAGGTAAAAAAGGAAAAATCAAAGTCGGAAAAATTGAAAGGAGAATAAAATCCAAACTGAGAGCTTATGAAATTCATCATATTCAATTTCCCTTTGTTTGAAAATTAGGAATTTTGAGTATTTGTTCAATGACTGTCATCACAATGAATACAAATAAGGCTATTAGAATATAAAGAGCCGTAACAAGTAAATAATTTTCGTAAACATGGCTTACCTCTTCAATTGCTTGGTATTGAAATTGCATGAGCTCATTTATTGAAACGGCGAATGCTATAGACGAATTTTTCACAATCCCCATTGCTTCTGAAGTAAGAGGTGGCATAATTGCACGTATAGCACGTGGTAGAATAATATAGCGATAACTTTGATAAGTTGTAAACCCCATTGCCATAGCAGCATAGCGTTGTCCAGAAGGAATCGCTTCAATGCCTGAACGAACCTGTTCAGCAATGCGTGCAGATGTAAAGAATCCCAATGCGCATGTTATTAAGAGAATGGGGGAAAATTTCATCGCTGGTGGATAAATCTTCGGAACAACAAAATACCACAAAAACACTTGTACAAGGAGGGGAATATTACGCATAATCTCTACCCAAATAGTACCGATAGTGCGAAATATATAATTGATTATGGATGTTTTGGGTAAAGTGCGCATTGTTCCTATAATAACACCACACAATACAGCTAATATAAGTGAAGTGATAGACAATATAACCGTATTTTTAAAGCCATCGAGAAGTGTATCTAAATAGGTATGGCTCACGCCGGGAGTCCCCAAGCATCCTGTTACCAATGTTTGAGTAAGGTCATCTCTACAAAGGAAAGAAAAGTCCATTAATTGATATTCCCTCAAATTAGTCATTCACAAATAGGGCAATAAACCAAGCATATCTACATAGGCCAAATTTATTAAAAAGTGAATTAAAATATAAACCACACTCAATTTCAAAAGAGTGTGGTTCTTCTTTATTAGATTCTATAAATCTTTTTCTGCGTAGCTTTCTCGAGGCTTATTATTTGGGTGATCCCAGGCATATCTTGTTTGTTTTGATAAGGGAAGGTTCATAACAGTGTTAGCAGGTGGGATCGGTTTCATAAACCACTTATTATAAAGCTTTTCCAGTGATTCATCTTTAATCTGACGTACGATACTATCGTTGATTGTTTGTTCAAATTTTTTGTCATGTAATCTGAGCATACAGGCAATAGGTTCGACTGAAAGTACAGTATCAAGAATGACATAATCAGATGGATTCTTTGATTTAGCAATATGTCCAGCAAGAATTGAAGCGTCCATGACAAAAGCATCTGCCTTACCAGATTCTAATAATAAAAAACTATCTCCGTGATCTTTCCCCTTTAAAACCTTAAACTGAATGTTTTTTGCACGTTTATTTTTACGAATAAGTTGAACAGATGTTGTACCGGTGGTCGTTGCAACTGTTTTTCCCTTTAAATCCTCAAGAGATTTAATGTTAGAGTTTTTCTTTACAGCAATCCGAACCTCTTCAATGTATGTCGTATAAGCAAATGCTGCTTCTTTACTGCGAGCAATATCATTTGTTGTTGAGCCGCACTCAAAATCATAGGTTTTATTTTTTAAGAGAGGAATTCTATTTTGAGAAGTGATGGGAAGATAATGAATTTTAATTGGTTTACCAATTTTTTTTGAGATATCATCAATGATCCGTTCTGCCATTTCTGTATGAAAACCTACATATTTATTATTACCAAGGGCGTAGGCTAAACCAGACGATTCACGGACACCTAAAGTAATTTCCCCTGTTCGTTTTATTTTTTCAAGAGTATCATGTTCAGCATGTGCGACACTTGTAAATCCAATGGCCGTTGCTGCAATAAGCATTAACAATGATTTCTTCATTTATGTCCTCCATTCATTTATTTTTTATTTTATGTACTTAAAATATACTGTTTATATGCTGTAGCATAGTTATTATTTTTGAGTGGAATTTTTTTGTTGTCTCATGAAATGAGGATTGTACTTTCTTAATTGATATTAAGGTGAATCCAAACAGGAACGTGGTCGGATGGTTTTTGATATCCCCTTACTTCTGTTTGACTATGAGCGCAAATTAATTGATCAACAGCTTCTGGTGATAATAATAAATGATCAATGCGAATCCCATTATTTTTAGGCCAAGCACCCGCCTGAAAATCCCAAAAACTGAAGGAGGGAGTATCGGTGACATTCCGGATAGCATCATAAAAACCTAAATGAAGAATACATTGGAATACTTTTCTTGTTTCTCGAAGAAATAAGGCATCTTGATACCATTCTTGAGGTTTTTTTGCATCTAATGGAGTGGGGATGACATTATAATCACCTGCTAGAATAAGAGGTTCTTCATACGCAAGTAATGATTTTGCATGTGTATATAATCTTTCCATCCATTCTATCTTATAGGAATATTTTTCACTCTCAATAGGATTCCCATTTGGCAAATAGAGAGATGCAACACGAACAACACCTTTGTTTGTTGAATAAACAGCTTCAATGTAACGTGTTTGTTTATCATTATCATTGCCTGGTAATCGACGGATCACTTCATCTGGTGTTTTTTTAGAGAGAATCGCAACGCCATTAAAACTTTTTTGTCCGTGCGTTTCTATATGGTAACCTAAATTTTCAATTGTATCGCGTGGAAAATTTTCATCAATACTTTTAATTTCCTGTAAACAGACTATGTCCGGTTGGCTTTGCTGCAGCCATTGACATAATGTTTCATGTCGCGCTTTTATTCCAGCAATATTCCACGTTGCTATTTTCATGGTGCTCATCATTAGATATCAAATATGCAATTCAATTTACTGCATTTATGTTTTACTACAGTCACATCTTTTTTGTTTATAGGGGATATTACTATGGTAAATTAATTTATCAAGAGTAGCGGTAAAAGCAAATTTAAAGCTTTAAAATTTAATTTATTTTCATTTTTAAAAAACTTTATGCTGTTTAGTTCTTGACGAATGTACGTGTTCTCGCTATTAGGAATGAACATAACCGATGTGGATGTAATCAGGTGTTTTGGATATGAGCCGGAAAATTATTCACAGGTGTTAAGAAGATTAAAAGCAAATGCTAGTGCAAAAGGCTATTGCCTTCTCTGCTTATGGTCGGGTGAACTGTTTTGTGCAGGTGTGCCCGATTTTGTGTGTAGACTTAGATATCTGTTCCGATTTTGTTGGGGTGGATGGAAATTAAGATAGAAAAGCCCGATTGGGTAAGACGAATGTAGATCGAAAAGAGGAAGGTTGCATGCCTACCGTAAACCAGTTGATTCGAAAGCCGCGTGTGGCGCCAGTTAAACGTAATAAGGTTCCTGCTCTGCAGTCGAATCCGCAGAAGCGTGGTGTTTGTACGCGTGTTTATACAACAACACCGAAGAAACCTAATTCTGCTCTTCGTAAGGTTGCTAAAATTCGCTTGACGAATGGATTTGAGGTGATTGGTTATATTCCTGGAGAGGGACATAATCTTCAAGAGCACTCTGTTGTAATGATTCGTGGTGGTCGTGTGAAAGATTTGCCAGGAGTTCGTTATCACATTATTCGTGGTTTGCTTGATACACAGGGTGTCAAGAATCGTAAACAGCGTCGTTCGAAGTATGGCGCAAAGCGTCCAAAATAATATTGAGAGACAAAGCCAATGTCCCGTCGTCATAGAGCAGAAAAGCGTGAGATTAATCCAGATCCAAAATTTGGTGATTTGGTTATTATGAAATTTATGAATGCCATTATGTTTGATGGTAAAAAATCAGTTGCAGAGCGTATTGTTTATGGTGCGCTTGATTCTGTAGAAAAAAGAGTAAAAACAGATCCTGTGGCTCTATTTCATCGAGCTTTAGAGAATGTTGCTCCTCATATTGAGGTTCGTTCACGCCGTGTTGGTGGTGCTACTTATCAAGTTCCGATTGATGTTCGTCCTGATCGTCGTCAGGCTCTTGCTATTCGTTGGTTGATAGCGGCGGCACGTGGTCGAAATGAAACGACGATGGTTGAGCGTTTATCTGGTGAATTGATGGATGCGGCTAATAATCGTGGTTCTGCCGTGAAAAAGCGTGAAGATGTTCATCGTATGGCTGAAGCTAATCGTGCTTTTTCTCACTATCGCTGGTAGAAGTTTTAAACTAAGGCAAATATAATGGCTCGCGAATATAAAATTGAAGATTATCGTAATTTTGGTATTATGGCGCATATTGATGCTGGTAAGACTACGATGACTGAACGTATTCTGTTCTATACCGGTAAGAATCATAAAATTGGCGAGACCCATGATGGTGCTTCTACAATGGATTGGATGGAGCAGGAGCAGGAGCGTGGTATTACGATTACGTCTGCTGCGACAACGACATTTTGGGAAGGGCAGGACGGTCGGAAGCGTCGCTTTAATATTATTGATACGCCAGGGCACGTTGATTTTACGATTGAAGTTGAGCGCTCTTTGCGTGTTCTTGATGGTGCAATAGCCTTGTTGGATGCAAATGCTGGTGTGGAGCCTCAGACGGAAACTGTTTGGCGGCAAGCTGAAAAATATCGTGTGCCTCGTATGGTTTTTGTTAATAAAATGGACAAAATAGGAGCTGATTTCTATCGTAGTGTGGAGATGGTTGGCTCTCGGTTGGGTGCTAAAGCGCTTGTTTTGCAGTTGCCGATTGGTGCTGAAAATGACTTTGAAGGAGTTGTTGATCTTGTAGAGATGAAGGCTTTAAAGTGGGATGGTTCTATTGGTGCCTCGGCGGTAATAAGTGAAATTCCCTCTGATTTAAAGGAGAAAGCTGAAGAATATCGCGAGAAATTGATTGAGATGGCCGTGGAGGTTGATGAAGCTGCGACAGAGGCTTATTTGGAAGGTGTTATGCCAACCAATGAGCAACTTGTTTCTCTCATTCGTCGGGGGACAGTAGAAGTTCAATTTCATCCGGTTCTTTGTGGTACGGCTTTTAAAAACAAGGGGGTGCAGCCACTTTTGGATGCTGTTGTTTCCTATCTTCCTTCTCCAATTGATATCCCGGCGATTAAGGGTATTGATGTAAAGACTGAGGCTGAGACGACACGCGAATCTTCTGATGATGCTCCGCTATCTATGCTTGCTTTTAAAATTATGAATGATCCTTTTGTTGGTTCGTTGACGTTCTGTCGTATTTATTCTGGTAAAGTTCAGAAGGGTATTTCTCTTGAGAATACTGTGAAGAAGAAGAAGGAACGTTTGGGGCGTATGCTTCAAATGCATTCAAATTCTCGTGAGGATATTGAAGAGGCATTTGCTGGTGATATTGTTGCTCTTGCAGGGCTTAAGGAGACGACAACGGGTGATACTCTTTGCGATCCTTTGAAGCCTGTTATTTTGGAGCGGATGGAATTTCCTGAGCCCGTTATTGAGATTGCAATTGAACCGAAAACAAAAGCAGATCAAGAAAAAATGGGGATTGCTCTTAATCGTTTAGCGGCGGAAGATCCCTCGTTTCGTGTTAAATCGGATGAAGAATCAGGTCAAACTATTATAGCTGGAATGGGTGAACTTCATCTTGATATTATTGTCGACCGTATGCGGCGCGAGTTTAAAGTTGAAGCAAATGTTGGGCAGCCTCAAGTTGCTTATCGTGAGTCAATTACTAAAATGGCGGAAATTGATTATACGCATAAGAAACAATCGGGTGGTGCCGGTCAATTTGCTCGTGTGAAAATTGTTTTTGAGCCTCATGATGGTGATGATTTTATTTTTGAGTCAAAGATTGTTGGTGGTGCTGTTCCTAAAGAATATATTCCTGGTGTCCAAAAAGGGATTGAGAGTGTTATGGGGTCAGGTCCTCTTGCGGGCTTTCCTATGCTTGGTGTAAAAGCGACTCTCATTGATGGTGGCTATCACGATGTTGATTCTTCGGTTTTGGCTTTTGAGATTGCTGCTCGTGCGGCTTTTCGTGATGGGGCAAAGAAGGCTGGTGCACAGCTTCTTGAACCGATCATGAAGGTGGAAGTTGTTACACCAGATGATTATGTTGGTGATGTTATTGGTGATCTCAATTCTCGTCGGGGACAGATTTCAGGAACTGAAGCACGCGGCATTGCAACGGTTGTGAATGCAATGGTTCCTTTAGCAAATATGTTTGGTTATGTGAATACTCTTCGCTCTATGAGTCAGGGGCGTGCGCAGTATACAATGCAGTTTGATCATTACGAGCCTGTACCTTCGGCTGTTGCTTTGGAGATTCAAAAGAAATACGCGTAATTTCAGGTTGGTAATTAATTTTTAACTTAGTCCTTGGTTTGGACGGAAAATGGAGAGCTCAAATGGCGAAGAGCAAGTTTGAACGAACAAAACCGCATGTTAATATTGGTACGATTGGTCACGTTGATCATGGGAAGA
>NZ_JBHIQP010000017.1:0-27254 GCF_042196625.1 Bartonella sp. AC535YNZD
GAGAACACCTTTAAAACTCTTTGAAAAAAAATGAATTGGTACAAAACCTAGTGGCAAAATATACAAAACCTGCTGGCTGGGGAACTTGGATTCGAACCAAGATTGACGGAGTCAGAGTCCGCTGTTCTACCATTAAACTATTCCCCAATAAGCCAATTTTACCATTTCTAGCAGATTCTATAGTGTAGGCAAGTGCAAAAAATCTTTAGATTATCAATAATAAAGAGCGATAGGGATATCATTATAATCCCAGTGGTGGCGGCCTCGATATTTTAGCATATAGCAATAAGTGAGTAAAAACATATAAATAGAGCACACAGCGAATGGAAGCATCACAAACTCTTATTGAAATATCCTCTATATAGGGGCAGTTTCTACTAAATCATGGAGAATTAATGAGTAATATTTCCACTTATCCTGTTACCCCAAACCTACAGTTGGTATATGTCTCAAACATAGAGTATTCTACAGCTTTTTATAAATTCATCTTCAAGAAAGAGCCTGTGTTTACTTCGCCACGCTATGTTGCATTTGCTTCTTCGGGGGATGCACTCTTTGCTCTCTGGTCAGGGGGCGATACGCCTGAGGAGAATGTGCCTCGTTTTTCAGAAATCGGCATTATGTTGCCAACAGGAGAGGACGTAGATAAGCTATATGCGGAATGGCAAGAGCAAACCACTGTTGAGATAAATGTTTTGAAGGAACCGTATACTGATGTATTTGGACGTACCTTCCTAATCAAAGATCCGGACGGACACATTATTCGTGTTTGTCCACTGGATTAAAAAGTTTGAGATCCGATCTTTAATCGCCTAAATTATAGTACCTCAATTATAATAATTATCTGTTTCCAAAACCTATAAGCTATGCACGCTAAGAGGCTTACTTGCGGCGCGTGGCTTATTCGTTCGGTGCTGTTCCATTTATATTCAGCCCCACAGCCTGCCTGTTTCCACAGGTGGTCTAATTGGTTTGGAGATCAGTCGGCGTTATTGCATGGCCAGTGATCAGTACTTGTAAAATCATAAAAGCTATCCCTCATCGCACTTATATTGAGCCTTTTATTGGAATGGGAGGAATATTCTTTACAAGGAAATTGATATCTTTATGAAGTTAAAAAGGCATTGTACAAAAACTAATAAAATAAATATATTAAGTGCAATTATTTTATATGAATCCACTTAAGAATCCATACTTTTATGCATGTTTGAATTGATCATTTTTTATATAGGATTGCCATGGATGTATAGATTATAAAAAGCAAATCATGATGCAAATACTATAACGCATGGGTGCATTCAAATGAAATGAAAAGCGGTTATTATTCATAACGTGTCATAAATTTTATGATACGTTTTTAAAAACGCTTGCTAAAAATTTAGTAAATGATAGGCAGGCATTATATAGATACTATCATCACAATGTTATGTCTTATCAAACCGAAAGCATTTCAATGATATAACGCAAGCAAGCGAGAAAAAACGTTTTAAAAGTTACAGTTTAAAAATACAAAACCAAATGAGCTCTCTCAAAATTTGGGGGCACCTATTGAAAAAAAAATGAGGCAGAAAAATTCAAAACCATTGTAACATCTAAGGCATGGGATTTTACTCAATTTTGTGTCAAAAGCTATAATGTTTAAAGATGGCTATTCCAAAGATAATGCTTCCAAAATTGAGTTGATTGATTTTGCCAACTCAAATTTGAGCTGGTTAATTTGCAAAGAAGTTACATTTGAGTGCAAAATGAAAAGATACTTATGAAAGCCTTATTGAGAAGACATTCATTTAAGATGCATTTTCTTTTGATAAGTTTTCATATTTCTAAATAGAGCCCTTGCAATATGATACGTTTTGTATATATGCATTCATTACTCCATTGTGGATGATTCATTTGAATCTTATAATCAATATCTGAAAGCCGCGTCATGTCATTTGGCTCGGCTTTCTTTTTTGAATTCTCTCTTTAGATAGGTTTATAGCTATTAGATAAGGCTTTCCCATAAACAGAGACAGATATACGTGTATTATTATGGAAAGGATTTATTTGCGAGAGGATTACCAGACGATGTTTGCTTTGCTTGTGCAATTAAAGGGAAAGTTTCTTCTCTCTCAATTATGTGCTTCAGATCCGAAAAATCTTTAGCCAATTTAAGATAAAAGGGGTTGGCACATCTTATACATGTGGTTCAAAGAATCCGCACCGGCTCAAGAGCTTATCATCTCAAATTGCAATTTTTAGAGGAAGAGAAAATATGCATTAAAGGGATTTTAAATAACCCTTGAAAGTTTTTGAAGATCCTTTGAAAAAAATAAATTGATGCAAAATCTACTTTCAAATTATACAAAACCCGATGACAAGCTACAATCATTAAATACGGGCTGGGGAACTTGGATTCGAACCAAGATTGACGAAGTCAAAGTCAGCTGTTACACCATTAAACTATTCCCCAATAAGCCAATTTTACTATCCCTAGCAGATTCTACGGTGCATGTAAGCGAAAAAAATTTTATGATTATCGATAATAAAGAGCGATAGGGATGTCATTAATTGTTTTGATTTGAATATCGACATCATAAATGTCTTTAAGAATTTTTGGTTGCATGATTTCTTTTGGAGTCCCACAATAGGCTGCTTTCCCATTTTTCAGTGCAACAATCATATCTGAGTAAGATGAGGCAAAATTAATATCGTGCATAACAATAAGAATGGTTTTTTTCAGTTCATCAGCTGTGCGGCGTAATTGCTTCATCATAGAAACGGCATGTTTCATATCCAGATTGTTTAATGGCTCATCTAAGAGAAGATAATCAGTGTCTTGGCAGATAACCATTGCTATAAAAGCGCGTTGACGCTGACCGCCAGAAAGTTCATCTAAAAAACGGTCTTGTAAATCTTGTAAGTCCAGATATCGTAGTGCACTGTCGATAAATTGTTTATCTTCATGTGTATACCAGCCTTTTGAATAAGGATAGCGCCCAAAACTTACTAAATCATACACGGTTAAACGGAAGGATAAAGGATTATCTTGACGTAAAATTGAGAGTTTTTGAGCCAAAATATCGTGAGGAATTTTATCAATATCAAAGCCGTCAATGTTAATTGTCCCTTGATGGTGCGGTAAAAGACGTCTTATCAGCATTAAAAGAGTTGATTTTCCCGAACCATTGGGCCCAATGAGAGAAATAATCCCCCCTTTTGGAAGATGAAGGCATAAATTATCGATAATCAATCGTGCTCCGTACGCCTTGGAAAGATGATTGATCTCAATCATTTTAATTTTCCCTTCATCAATAACATTAAGAAGACAATACCTCCACAAAACTCAATGATAAAACTTAAACGCCCTGCCATATGAAAAATTTGCTCTAAAATAAATTGTCCCCCCACCAAACAAATAATCGCTAATAATATTGCAATAGGGACAACAACACTGTGTTTTGTTTGAGGAGAAAGTTCATAGGAAAGATTGGCAACTAACAGTCCAAAAAAAGTGACGGGGCCTACCAATGCGGTGGAAATGGATACAAGAATGGAAACAAAAATAAGGACAGCTGTCGCACTTTTGTGGTAATTAACGCCAAGATTGAGAGCATTTTCACGTCCCAAAGCCAAAATATCAAGAAGATGACGTGAACGCCATCCAATCAAACTTACAATGAAGACAATGATTGTGGCAAAGCTTATTAATGACGTATTGAATTTATTAAAATTTGCAAACATGATGTCCGTTAAATTCATCATTTGGTCTGGATTTAATTGCAATTGCATAAACATGCGTAAACTGAAAAAAAAGCCGCCTAAAACAACACCAATTAAAAGCGTCAAGTGAAGCCCTTTTAAGCTTCCTGAAAAGAGCCAGCGAAAAAGACTTGTTGAAAAGATAATGAGAATGAGGGCTTCGAGAATGAGCTGCCCTTCTTCATTCAAAAAGGGCAAAGAAAGAGAGCCTACAAAATACAGCAGGATAGTCTTTATTAAAATATAAAGCTGATCAAATCCCATAAGTGAAGGGGTAAGAAGACGATTGTTAACAATTGTTTGAAACAAAACCGTAGAAACGCTTATTGCATAGGCAATAAGGAGCAGAGAGATAAGTTTTGTAAGGCGAAATGTCCATGTATAAACATTGATATTCCACGCCATGTAAAGACTAATGACAGTACATGCCATGATGATAAGCGTCGTTAATACACATATTGTTGTTTTTTTTCTATCCAAGATGCTTTCTCCAGCGTAAAAGGAGTATTATAAAAATAAAACTACCGATCACGCCCATCATGGTACTGATGGGAATTTCAAAAGAAGGTTGAATGATTCGTCCTAAAAGATCACAAATCAAGACCAATCCTGCGCCGCTGATTGCTACCCAAGGAGCGGTATAGCGCATATTATCTCCCATGAAACTTGAAACAATATTTGGAATAATCAACCCAACAAAAGGAATACGGCCAATGGTACAGACGACAACAGCGGTAATTGAGGCGACAATAAAAAGGCCAAAAAACATGACAACACGATAATTCAATCCAAGGTTATTGGTTAAATCTTCTCCCAAACTTGCAACCGTAAAGCGATCAGCCGTACAATAGGCCAGAATACAAAGGGGAAGGGATAACCATAAAAGCTCATATTTTCCTTCAAGAACCATCGCAAAACTGCCAAATAAGTAAGCTTGAAGAGAAGGAAGTAACATTTCATAATCTGCAATGGCATTGGTTAAAGAGCCAATAATATAACTTAGCATAATCCCTGTAAGGGGGACAATGAGAGCAGATTTTAGAGGAATGCGTTGCAATAAAAACATAAAAAGTAAAGTGCCTGCCATGGCAAAGATTGTCGCAACGACCATTTTTCCTAAAACAGGAACATCGGGCAAAAAAATCATAATAAAAAGAATGCCAAGGGAAGCAGATTCAACGGTTCCGACGGTTGATGGCTCGACAAAGCGATTGCGTGTTAATAGTTGCATAATCATACCTGAAAGTGCAAGTGCTGCGCCTACTAAAATGATTGCAATGGTACGAGGAAGACGCGTTTGCCAAAAAATAAGCCACGCATGGGGATCGGCTGCGAAAAGGTTAGAAGGTGAGACATCAGAATAACCAACAAAAATGCTGAGGATAGACAGGAAAATTAGAAGTGTTATGGTTATCCAGTAATTCTTCACGTTAAATCATTTTCTAACAAAATTTAATAAAAAAACAAAGGTTATTTTATAAACAACCTCTGCTTTTAAATTTTATTTATATAGCAAGCAAGCTCTTTCGTGCGCTTATTTGCTCTTTGTAAAGGCTTCATTGATTTGCTGTGCGGTTTCAATGAGTGCCGTTAAACCACCATTTGCACGATACCAGCTCCAAGAGTCCAAATAAATAATTTGGTTTTGTTTGCTTGCTGTTGTGCGGTGAACAAGCTCATTGTTGAGCAATTGTGCTGCGGATTGTCCTTCCCGCCCAATGGCTGCATCGCGATCAATCACTAACAACCAATCAGGATTGGTTTCAAGAATGAATTCAGGAGAAATGAGTTGTCCATGTTTTTGCACGGTAAGTTTATCGGTTGCAGGGGCAATTCCAAAAGCGGAGTGAAAAATATCGAAACGTGATTTTGGTCCGAAAGCACTGATTTTTCCACCAGAGGTCATGAGTATGAGCCCGGTGCCTTTTCCTTGGGTATTTTTATGGACTTCAGCAAAAGCTTCATTGAGTTTTGCAATTTCCTTTTCTGCTTCTTGTGTTTTGCCAAAAATTTTTCCAAGGATAGACACATTTCGTTTAATATCTTCAAGAGAATTTTCATTTTCTACTGTTAGATCAATTGTTGGAGCTATTTTGGATAAGTCTTTATATTTTGCTTGGGTTCTGGAGGAAATAATAATCAAATTGGGTTGAAGAGTGGCAATTTTTTCATAATCGGGCTCAAAAACGGTCCCTATTCTTTCATATTTTGCATCGTCAAATTGTTGCAGATAGGAAGGTTTTTTTCCTTCAGGAACGCCGATAACTGCTTGGATACCAAGGCGATTCATATTATCTAGCGAGGCAAGATCAAACACAACAACCTTTTGCGGAGAAGTGGGAACAGAAGTCGTGCCTGAAACATGATCAATTGTTATATTTGTCTGGGTACTCGTATTTGCAATACTCGTATGCGTCCACAAAATCGTTGCAAAACTAATTGCAACCAGTAAAACAGAAGTCATCCATTTCATATATTTTATCATCGTGATTTTATCCTTTTATCTAATATTACAAAGGTTTGCGCACTTAAAAACTTAACTTTGGTATTTTTATGCACAAAATGAAGCGTAAATAAATAACACTATGTTGTAAAGTTGACTGACATATGTTACAAATCGTTCACTTACCTCATTTTCACTTAATTCTAGTGTTTTTGCAACATTATTTAGAAAGTTTGACATATGATCAATGTATTTAAAAAGCGTACACGTTTGTACGCACTGACAACAAGTGCTTTCTTCTTTTTGCAAGGTGTAGATGTTTCTATGGGGAATGGTTGGTTCTCATTCTCTTCGCCTGTATTATCTCCATTTGCGTCATTCGTTCCTAGTACAATTACAACATCTGTCTCTAATGCAATCGCTGAAAAGGTAGTTTCACTTGCATTGGATACAGTTACAACATCTGTCTCTAACTCAATCTCTTCTATAGTTCCAACGCCTGAATCTATAGTTACAGGACTATCTTCAGCATTGCAATATTTAGAGGTACTCATTGAACCTACATCAGAAGCAAAGGGTTCATTGCCTAGAGCGTACGTTTCTATAAGACAAATTCCTGGTTCACGGATACCTCTTTTTGCGCTTTTTCCTAAAAACGGTACAGATATGTGTGAAAATAGTTCTGGTGAGTTAGAGCGTGGATCCATTATATGTGTGGACGGTGGAGAACATACAATAAAAGGAGGTAAGATTCGTGTAAAAAAATACGGTGATAATGCTGTGTTTGCAGTGGGGCGTCTTGTTATAGATAATGCGAATGGTTCGCGTTCTAGCGTTGTAACGGGAGGTGCAGGTTCCAGAACTGCCAGGACTGCTAGGACTGTTAATAATCTTGTAGGAGGGCATACCTCCGGAGGTGTAAGTGTTGTTGACTCTTCGCGTTCTAGCGTTGTAAGGGGACCTCTTTCCAAAACTGTAAATATTGCTAAGGCGACAAGTGTAAAGGTAGAAGGTGTATCTATCGTTGGTGTAGATCCTAAAAGCTTTAGTGCTCAAAATGCTGTTATGGGGTTTGGGAGTGCTGTATTTTCGTTAGCAGGTGCAAAGGTTGAATTGCTGAAGTCAAATATCGAGAACTTTGTTACTGGTCTTGAGGCTGGGTACAAAGGAAATATTCATATGAAGGGAGGAAGCATCAAAAAAACTTTTTTTGGTGCTGTAGCTAGTTTTGAATCGTCTATTTTTTTAGAGGGAACAGATATTAATGTGGAAGTCGTTAATGATAAAGTACCTCTGAATGTAGTTGGTTTACATAGTTCTGGTGAATCTCAAATAACGATGAAATCTGGATCAATTACTTTTGCAAAAGGTGGTGTGGGGGTTTTGGCGGAAGACGAAGGATTTGTTAAACTAGAAGATGTTAGAATTCATATTGCTGAAAAAGAGAGAAACAATGAGGAATCTCCAGAAGGAACTTTAGGTGAAGAGGCTGCTTCTAGTGTACTGGATCCGAGTGTTGTTTTTTTATTGGAAGATGGTTTTGTTTCTTCTAAGCGTGTAATCTTTAACGGTTCTAATGCTATTGTTCTATGGATAAATAGTAATTACGGTATTGAAAATGGTCTCTTTAGTGTCATTAATTTAAAGTCTGGTCGTGGAAAGGTCGATAGTTTTACTGAATTTGTTGAGAATACTTTTGCTGATGACTATGCTAGCATTAGGTCTGCTATCAATTATTCGGTTATTACAGTAAAAGATAGAGGCTCTTATGGTATATATTTTGGTAAAAGTGAACCAGAATTCGAAAAAAGAAGTTTAGAAACGAATAATCAAAGTGAAGAAGGAGAAGAATCAAGTGCTAGAGTTAAAAGAAGTAGTGATGTTGCAGGAGCAACTATAGCTACAGTAACTACTGGAGGTGTTGTAGAAAGCCAAGTATCTTTCTCGGAAGAACCAGAAGTAGATGGGAGGCATATGGTTCTTTTAAGACGTTCTGTTCTCAAGGTTCCAGATGGTGTGGCCATTTATGGTAACGATTCGAGCGGTTCTGTTGCTTTAGGACAAGACACATTAGTTTCTGGTGATCTATTATTGCGTGCTACAGGTTCTTCTAGTTTGAAGGTTTTTGCTCATGATTCTAGTATTGTAGGTTCTGCACGCATTGATAGCACCGCGAGTGCAAACCTTTTTTTAGCTGCTTCATCAGAGTGGCATTTAGTAAAAAGTAAGTATAGTAATGAAGCTTCGGATACAGATTGTATAGATTCTTGTGTTTCGTCTATAGATCTCAAAGATAGTGTTATTGCGTTTTTACGATCCGAAAATAGAGATGGAGGTTATCAAACGCTTCGCGTTGGGGATGGGAACGGCACGGTTTACGCTGCTTCTGGAGATTCTTATATTTACTTTAATGCGCGTTTAGTTCCTAATACTTCGGATAGTGATCAAATGTCTGACAGGCTTTTGATTCATGGTGATGTTGCTGGGAAAACGATAGTGCGTGTAAAAGATACTTCAGAAGGAACACAACAAGATGATAAGCAATCTCATAGTATTTCAATTATTCAGGTCTTCGGACAAGCAGAGGCGGATTCTTTTAGGCTAGACGGTGATTATATTACACGAGAAGGGTCGCCTTATAAGTATATTCTTCACGCTTATGGTCCAACCATTTCTTCTTCGGAAATGCGACCTTTTGATGAGAAATTAATTGCAAGTAGTGGAGATGCGAATAGTAGGAGTGTTTGGGATTTTCGCTTAGAAAATCAATATGTTGTTCCTCGTGTTTCTAATACTGTCACTGACGCTCGTGGAAGAGGAGATAGTGGTGGTTTGGCGGAACCTTCTGTGTCTGGAGAATCTGGAGCTATAATTTCTCCTTCAAGTGTTTCACTTTTGAGATCTGATACAGGTGGTGTACATCAGGAATTTTCATCTATAGGATCGGCGGCTGCATCTGGCGTAAAACCTAGTGGACCTGTTGGGCGTGTTCTTGTATTGGGTCGTTCTGGTGATGGTGGTGTTTCTTCTCAGTGTAATGATATACAGAACAATAGCGAAGAGAGGAATGCTGTGGAGAAAGCTCTTTATGCATGCGGTGATGGTAAGACACATACAATAAAAAATCTTATACTGAAAGGGAATGATAAAGTTCAGCATTCTATGCATGCACAGAATGAGAATACAGTTATTAAGTTGGAGAATGCTACAATTATGGGGGGGAGTGATAACGAAAGCAATGTTGATCTTACTGAATTAAAGGCTATGAGTGCTGTTTTTGCAGAAGATAGCGCAGAAGTCGTTTTGGAAAAAAATTCAACAATTCAATCTTCTCTAATTGGGCTTGAAGCGCAAAGGGGTGGAAAGATTACGATGAACGCTGGAACAGTCAATGCGCTTTATGTGGGCGCTTTGGCGGGTTCTGGATCATCTGTTAATTTAAAGGATACGAAAATTAACGTAACGGGGGATTTAGCTGTGGCTGGTTTGGCGAGTCAGGCTGGTGAGGTAACTATGGACTCTGGAACGGTTATGCTGACAAATGGAGTGGCTGTGAGATCAGAAGCGGGGGGACGTGTAAGATTAAACAAAGTTAATATTACTGCGAAAAAAGAAGCAGGAAAGTCGAATTCTACAGAGAAATTTGGACGTGCAGCTTTTTTGGTGAGTGATAATGCTTCTGTTGATTTTAAGAACGGAAATGTTGTTACTGATGCTCATGCTTTGTGGATTATAAAGTCTGATGATAATGTGGTTGAGACCGGCTCTTCTAGGAGAAGGAGATCTTCTGACGTTCGTCCTACTATGAATTACGTAAATATCGAGTTTTCTACTGTTAAAGTGGAAGGCGACGGAGTCTACGGCATATATTTTGATGGGGGAACACAGAAGGAAGCGAGTCAACAAAATCGAAGTCAGAATCTAGAAATTGCGCAAACAGGCGTTGTTAAGCGGAGCGTTGTATCCAAACAGGAGAATACACCTATAGGCGTAACGGGAACAGTTTCGTTGAAAAAAACTGATTTTCAAGTTGCAAATGGTATAGCTATCTATGGTAATAATTCTGGTGGTCATGTTTCATTAGAAAATAAAACAACTCTTGCTGGTGACTTGTTATTAAAAGCCGAGAATGATTCGAACATATTGGTTTCAGTTGATAGTTCTATTGTTACAGGCGGTGTTCGCGTTGATAAAAATTCTTATGCAAAATTAGACTTGGCTAATAATTCACAGTGGATTCTAAAAAGAAGTGCACAGAGGAATTTAGGAACTCTAGATTCAGGATGTGTGGATTCATGCATTGCTTCTGTAAGTCTTGTAAATAGTGCTATTGATTTTGCACCTTCGGAATCTGAAGGCAAATATCAGACTCTCCATATTGGAAATGGGAAAGGAACAGTTTATGCGGCACAGGGTAATGCTGTAATTCATCTCAATGCACGTTTAAATCCTCGTGATCCGAGTGATCAGCAAGTCACTGATCGGCTTGTCATTCATGGTGATGTTTCTGGAAAAACAAAAATACATGTACGAGGTGATGCGGGCAATGCAGGAGATGGTAAAGCGAATGCCAAGATTGCTCATAGTGTTTCAATTATTCAGGTTTATGGTCAAGCGAAGAAAGACTCTTTCCAACTCGATGGCAATTATGTTGCACTGAGAAACTCACCTTACAAATACACCCTTCGTGCTTATGCTCCAGAAGCGACTTCGAAACAGGAGCATGTTCAGCAGAAATTTGTTAAGGATGGTGGAGAATTTTGGAACTTCCGTCTAGAAAATCAGTATGTTAAGTCTGTTGGATCTGCTGCCCTTCCTGCACAATTTGTAAGGTCTGTTGTTCCACAGGTTCCAACTTATCTCAGCTTGCCTAATAGCGTATTCCACGCTGGTTTGATGGATATTAGCAATCAAAATAAGCAATTGGAGACGTTGCGGATGACTTCTACAGGAATGGTAGAGGTTCGTGAAAATCCTGCTTTATACTTGCGCGGCTATGGTGGAAGTTACCGTTATACTTCAGATCTGTCCGCACTTGAATATGGTTACGGAGGTGATCTTAGTTATAATGGTGTAGAGGCAGGTGTTTTGCTGCAAACTATTGAAAATGCTGATAGTGCTATATCCTTTGGCGTTATGGGAACTTATGGAAAACTTTCTCTGCAGCCTGTGAATGTTGAGCACAGTCAGAAGAGTGCATTTGATAAATGGACTGCTACGGTATATGGTAGCATGCAGCATAATGTTGGCTTCTATGTTGACGGTCTTTTATCCTATGGTCTGTTCAAAGGTGATGTTCTCACCCTTGCACGGGGTAAAACAGCAACATTAAAAGGTAATCCTTTGAGTGTTTCTTTAGCTGGTGGTCAGACAATTATGACAGGATATAAGGGCTTTGTCTTTGATCCGCAGGTTCAGGTTGTGTATCAACATCTCCAGTTTAATAAGGCCCGTGATATCGACAATTTTAATATTGAAATGGGTAACCTTAATCAGTGGGTAGCACGTGTTGGTGGACGTTTAACCAAGATTCCTACAGGTTCTGAAGGCGTGAATGCTGTTGCTTTCTATGGTAAGCTTTATCTTGCTCATGGTTTTGAAGGAAAACAGTCTGTGCATTTCAATGATGCTTTCAAGTTAGGAGCTTTTGGTTCTTCTCTAGAGGCTGGATTAGGTTTTAATGCTAAATTGTTGCCACAGTTCTCTCTGCATGCTGATATTCTCTATCAACATAAGCTTAATAAGGCTGGTTTTTCGGGAACAAGTTTTTCCGGAGGAATACGTTATCAGTTTTAATATAAGGTACACTATGTACCTTTTTAGAAAAGGCAGCACATTGTGCTGCCTTTTTTCTTTGTAACAACTTGTGTTGTCTTTAAAAGATTTTCGTCTTCTTGATTGAGCAAAAAAAACATAGTTTTTTTGTGTATGAGAGCACTTTTCTCCGCTAAAGCGAATTTTCTTAAAATTTATGCTGCTACTGATGCGATAGAGTGCTTCGCTTTTATCGGCTTTTTAAGCGTTCAGCAGAATGGTATGCGTTACGTTATCATTTTTAGTACTGTATTGATATTATCTAATATAATATTTGATGTTTTCTAAAGCTCGTTTTTGAGAGTTTGTTTTTTACGGATTTAAATCATTGTTTCATTCATCTCCTTGTGGATTAATTTTTAAAGTTCACAAGGCTAGATTGTGTTTTTAATTAATTGCACGCACTGGTTTCATTTTTTCTTTACACGAAATACAGAATGCATTATACACTTATAAATTGTGTTTTGTTGTTATTCTCTTATAGATGGTTTTTAGCGTAGAGCTTTTGCCAAATTTATTGGGATAGTTCATTGCACAGTTCAAATAGGCATGAGGCATGTTCTTTTGTTACACTTTTCGTATTTTTGAGGTGTGCAAGGGGGTGTTTTGTAAGTGCTTTTGTTTTTAATGAGAGGGGAAGGAAAGTTTCGAGGGAACTATGATTAAAATTTTTAGAAATCATGTATGTTTATGTGCTTGTACAACAGCTATCCTCTCTTTGCTTCAAAATGGAAGAGAAGTGTATGCGGCTGCAGAGGAGGATGGTAAACCTTATATTATAACGGTTACTCCGATCAACGGTATCGGTATTACTTCTGGTCCTCATCTTAGTGGGAGTAACATACACAAGCCTCCCCTTGGTGGAGAGAGTGGGCAGAATAATCATTATACTTCTCATCAGACCCCTGTTGGCAATAACGATGAGGGTATTCGTGGAGGAAATGACTATCGTAAGCTGAGTGGAGTGGATGGATGGTATGGACATCAGAAAAATGTAGATAACTCTGTTAAAGATGCAGACTCTGATGGAAGAGGAGTGAATCCTGGTTTTTATTACTATAGTGGGTTGTATTATGTATGCGATAATTGCGGGGAATCCAAAATTAATAATAAATCTTATACAATTACGAGTGCAAATATTTCCAACTACCCTGCTAATCCTACTGCTATAACGGTGAAGGGAATAGGGACCAGAGTTGATGGAGAGAATGTAACTGTTAGCAGTGAAGTTTCTGATGAGACTTTTCTAGTGGGTGTGCACGTATTAGAAAACGGTAAGGTTTTTTTAAAAGATCCGACTATCAAAAATACAGTTATAGGACTTCGTGCAAGTAATGGAGTGATTGAGGTAAAAAATGGAAAGATTGAGGAAAGTTATGAAGGTGTTGATGCAGCAGAGAACTCGTTTGTTCTTTTAGAAGATACAGACATTAAGACAGCTGATGGGAATGCAAGTCTTTTAAGTTATGAGCGTTCAGAAGTTTGGATGTCAGGTGGATCAGTTGATTTTATGAACAGTCATGGGGTTTCTTCCATGTTAGGTGGGAAGGTAAATCTCGAGAATGTTAGAATTACTGGGAAAGGTAAAGAAAAAAATTCGGATAATCATGCGGTTTTTCGTACGGATTTAGAGGGGATTGTTAATTTAAAAGGTACGACTGTTCGTGCTGTGGATGTCCATGGCATATTATTAGAAAATACAATCAATCCTATTTCTCAGCAGGAAGTTAAAGATTTATCTAATAAGGATTCTCATTCTGAGTCTGGAATTTCTGCGACTGAGGTTAATATTAAATCCTCTACTATTAATGTAAAGGGTGAGGGATCTTATGGTATCTATTTTCAGGGAGAAAAGCCATGGAGCGAAGATGGGGATAAAAAAGAGGAGATTTCATTAGAGGAAGAAAAAGCTCCACCACGATTGGAAGTTGTTAATTTGGATACAACAGAGTTTTCTGTTGAAGACGATACGGCTCTTTATGGCAGCAATGTTATTTCTGGTGCGGTGAGTTTGATGAAAAGCACTCTTCGTTCAGGGAATTTTTTATTAAAAGCTGAGAAAGGGGCATCTGTGATCGTTTTGGCTGATGCTTCTACGCTTGAAGGTCGCACACACGTTGATAAAGACTCTAATGCCGAACTTTATTTGGGAGGTCGTTCTACATGGATTTTACAACAACCGCTGCAAAAAGATCAACATGCGGCTGCACATGATTCTTCTATTTCACTCGTTAGTCTTATGGGTGATAGCTCTATTCATTTTAAAAGACATGAATCTTCTTCTGTTGATGATTATCAAACTCTTCGTATTGGAAAGGGAAAGGGTGAGGTTTATAGAGCACGGGAAGGTGCCTCTATTTCCCTTAATACATACCTGAATAGTGGTGGTGCTCTTAATCAGCAAAAGACTGATCGTGTTTTAATTCATGGGGATGTTTCGGGAAAAACAAAGCTCCAAGTGCATGGAGTTGCAGGAAGTCCAGGAGGATATACGGGAAAGGGGGGAAATAATGAAGGTATTTCAGTCATTCAGGTTTCAGGAGAAGCAAAGCAAGATTCTTTTCAGTTGAAAGGTGGTTATGTAGCGTTAAACGAATTACCTTATCAATATAAGCTTTATGGTTATGGTCCAGGGTCTGAGTTTGGAAAAGCAAGCATGGATCAAAGATTAGTGGAAGGGAGCGGAGAATTTTGGGATTTCCGCCTTGAAAGTAGGTCTATAGATTCTGATGTTCAACCTAAACCAGATCCTTCTCCTAAGCCAATTCCGGGACCAGAACCTTCTCCAGAACCAGCTCCGGAGCCCCATCCTCGTCCTAAGCCGGGCGTTAAGGCTGTTGTTCCGCAGGTTCCGACTTATCTCCTTTTGCCTAATGCTTTACGTCATATTGGTTTGATGAATGTTAACAATCAAAATAAGCGGTTAGAAGCTTTGCGAATTACTTCTGGGGGCTTATTAGAAAGTCGTGAAAACCCTCTCTTTTTTGTGAGCGGTTATGGCGGCAATCATCGTTATACTTCAAATCTTTCCGCGCTTGAATATGGTTATGGCGGCGAGTTTAATTATAATGCACTAGAAGCAGGTGTTTTGCTAAAAGCAATCGAAAATATGTATGGTTCCACTTCTTTTGGAATTATCGGGGCTTACGAGAGATTTTCTTTGCAACCTTTGAATGTTGAGCAGAGTCAAAAAAGTACATTTGATAAATGGTCAGTTACGGCATACGGTGGTATGCAGCATGATGCAGGTTTTTACGTTGATGGTCTTGTGTCTTACGGTTTGTTTAAAGGTGATGTTCTAACAACTGCACGGGGCAAGACGGCAACATTAAAGGGAAATCCTTTAAGTGCTTCATTGTCTGCTGGTAAAACATTTATGGTAGGAGAGGACGGTTTTGTTTTTGATCCGCAAGTTCAGGTTGTTTATCAATATCTTCAATTTAATAAGGTACGTGATGTGGACGGCTTTGATATTGATTTAGGAAAACTTCATCAGTGGGTAGGGCGTGTTGGAGGGCGTTTAACAAAGAGGCTGGTTGCTACTGATGAGGCTCAGGTTGTTTCTTTCTATGGCAAGCTTCATCTTGCTCATGGTTTTGAAGGAAAACAATTTGTGCATTTTAAAGATGCTTTTCAGTTAGGTGCTTTTGGTTCTTCATTAGAAACTGGATTAGGTTTTAATGCTCAATTATCTCAAAAATTTGCGCTTTACGGTGATTTGGTTTATCAGCACAAACTAACGAAAGCTGGTTTTTCTGGAACGAGTTTTTCAGGTGGATTGCGTTATCATTTCTAGTTTTGTTGCTGTTTTTGATTAATCTTTCAAAAAGCTACAAGTTATACTTGTGGCTTTTTCTCATTATCTATTCATTTTGTGTTATAGCATTTTTACGAGAGTGTGACTTTGCATATCTTTAATATGCTTTTGGGTTGGACTTCTTTCGTTTTTTTTGAAAAATCTGAAGAGTTTGTACGTTATCGTTTCAAAATGCGTATTTCAGAGTGATTATTATATTATTTATAATATTTTGATTTATAAAGATATTTTTTAATTTAGGGCGCTGAAATATTTTCAATGCTCTTATGATGAATCCATAAAAAGCATTCCTTTGTCTATTATATGTAAGATTAGCAAGTGGATAATCGTTTAAGAAAGGAGTCAATATAATTTGGGGGATTATGTTAAGAGGAGAGGATTTACAATATTAGAAATTGGCAAAGACAAAGATGCTACTCAGGCGCAATGAGGGCTGTATCCGATAAACTTGATATTATATCTGCTGTCGTTATGAAATGGGGATGGAAATAATGAGGTATATCTGAGAAAATTGGTGGATTAGAAACATAAATAACGTATTATTTTTTTGAAAGTGCGTTTTCTTTAAAGAATGTGATAAATAAAAAGATAAAATTATATGTCATTTTCACCTTTTAGATACGGCTCTGAATATTTTAAAATGTTGAAAAGAGATGGTAAAAATCGGAACAGATTTTAATTTTTACACTTTCCTCCTCTTTCTAAATTAGTTCGTATTTCCATAAACACTGTCTAAAACAGCTGTATGTGATAGCTTTGCTTCCCAATTTTGGCATATATTCAGTTTTGTCTGCTTACGAGTGCCTATTGTTTCAATATAATATTTATCTCGAATATTAATTATACACGCTTTGGGTATTGATTAAACAACAGTTAAAATAGGCATTCTTAATGTACAAAAATCTCTTAAAGCTGCTTTTAAATAACAACTTTAAAGATGATTTTTCTCTCATTTTTCAGTTATATTTTTGCAAATTCCTTATAAAAAAATAGATTTAGTCTGTATTTTTAGTAACTTTTAAATTCCATATTTACATAAAACACAAAAAGAATTAATAAGGTCTGCACAGTTAATCCAAAACGTACTAATTTTTCTCTTTGTTAAGTTTTCTTTGATACATTACGTGTTACTTTTATGGGCAAAATTATGGTGTAATTATGGTCAATCTATTTAAAAATCGTTTTTCCTTATGTACTTTTACAACAGCATTTCTTTTTTTTGCACACAATGTTGATGCTACGGTTCAAGATGGTGCTGTTGTTAATACTGGGGTACAAGGTCGTTCTGGCGTTAATGGTAAGACACAAAATAATCAGGATCAATTTTCATGTATTATGAATAGTGAATTTTATCGGTGTAATGATGGTAAAAAACACTACTTTTACAATAAAAATTATCAAAAAACTGATGAAAATACGAATGAAACTGTTGCTATACAAGCATCTGGAAGAAAAACGCTTCTCTTCGGGAAAAATATAACTGTTAAGGATGCTTCAAGTGCTGTTATTTCAAAAGAAAGTTTTTGGAAGTATGGGGTCGTGGCGAGTGAACATGGACAAGTGATTATAGAAAGAGGAGAGATTAACTTTACAAAGGGTATCGGAGTTGAAGTAAGAAATTGGGGACAGGTCGATTTAAGGAGTAGTTCTATTACCGAACAAGGTAGTCAGGGGATGAGTATAGATGACCATAATGAAAATTCAGCTTTTCATGCGTTTGATGCTGGGAGTATCCATTTTGAGAAAGGTAAAGTTAATCTAGCCAATGCTCATGGTTTTTCAATGCATGGGAATAATATCGATGGGAAGGGTATCTTTATAACTATCGTGGATTCTACGGTTTTGGTAGAAAGTAATACGTCTTATGGGTTGCGTTTTTGGGAGGGACTAGGAGACAGAAATGAGGAAATGAAGGATCACGAGTATCCTCATTATTTTTATATTTTTGCGGGTGAGGAAGAGATGTTCGGAAGTCTTCCAAAAACGAACTTACCCGTACGAGGGATTGTTGGCTTGACAAGAACCTCTTTTACAGTTCCAAAGAGTGCAGCTATTTATAGCAGAGGATCTGGTGGTGTTGTTAGGCTGTTGGATAATTCCAAACTTTCTGGAGATTTATTACTGAAGGTTGAGGATGGCTCTTTTGTGAAGGTTTCAGTGGATGCTTCTACACTTGTAGGGGGGACACATGTTGATGAAAGTTCTTCTGCTGAATTTCGGTTGAGAGGTGATTCAAAATGGATTTTATCACGGCCGAAAAATAAAAATTTACAAGTTTCTAGTTCTATAGGTGTTTCATCAATTTCATTAATACATCTTATTGATAGTTCTATTATTTTTGAACAACCAGAAACTAACATAGTTGATGGCTATCAAACACTTCGTGTTGGGAGAGGAACAGGTGAAGTTTATAAAGCACAAGGTAATGCACATCTTTATCTCAACACCTATTTGAATAAGGGGGGGGCTCTTCAGAATCAAAAAACGGATCGTCTTTTATTCCATGGTGATATTGAAGGAAAAACAATAATACATGTGCATGGTGTTTCAGGAAGTCCAGGAGGTGGTACGGGGCATTATGGAAATGATAAAGGTATCTCGATTATTCAGGTTTCTGGAACAGCAGAGAAAGATTCTTTCTTGTTGGATGGTGATTATATTGCATTGGACGGTCTACCTTACCAATATAGGCTTCATGCTTATGGCCCAAACTCTGAATTAGGAAGAGCGAGTGCGTCTCAAAGATTAGTCGAAGGTGAAGGAGATTTTTGGGATTTCCGCCTCGAAAATGGATTTGTTGATTCTGATACTACATTTAGATTAACTCAGAGTTCTAAACTTGGTTTAGGTGGTGAGCATCATTCTAGGCAAGGCGTTAAGGTTGTTGTTCCTCAGGTGCCAACTTATCTGCTTTTGCCAAATAGTTTATTCCACGCTGGTTTGATAGATATCAGTAATCAAAACAAGCAGTTAGAGATAGTACGGACTAATTTTAGTGGAATGTTGGAAATTCATGAAAATCCTGCTTCATTTTTGCGTGGCTATGGTGGGAGTTATCGTTATGCCTCAGATTTATCTGCGCTTGAATATGGTTATGGGGGAGATCTAGGGTACTATGCACTAGAGACAGGTGTTTTGCTACAAACTGTTGAAAATGTTGACAGTGTTATATCCTTTGGGGTGATGGGGTCTTATGGAAAGCTTTCTCTACAACCTCGAGATGTTGCACAAAGCCAAAAAAGTACATTTGATAAATGGACTGCTACAGTTTATGGCAGTATGCAGCATGATGTAGGATTCTATGTTGATGGTTTGTTATCGTATGGTCTGTTTAAGGGAGATGTTCTGACAACTGCACGGGGTAAAACGGCAACATTGAAAGGTAACCCTTTAAGTGTTTCCTTGATGAGTGGTCAGAAAATTGCCACAGGATATGAAGGTGTTGTTTTTGATCCACAGGTTCAGGTTGTTTATCAGCATCTTCAATTTAATGAGGCCCGCGATATTGATAATTTTAATATTGAGATGGATAAACTTGATCAATTGATGGTGCGTATGGGTGGTCGTTTGATAAAGACTCTTACTGCGTCTGAAAAAGATCGTGATGTTTCTTTTTATGGAAAGATTCATTTTGCTCATGATTTTGGCAAAGAAAGAGCTGTGCGTTTTAAAGATTCTTTCCAGTTAGCGGCTTTTGGTTCTTCTCTAGAGGCTGGATTAGGTCTTAATGCTTGCTTGTCTCAAAAATTTGCGCTTCATGGTGATTTGGTTTATCAGCATAAGTTGAGTAAAGGTGGTTTTTCTGGAATCAGTTTTTCTGGTGGATTGCGCTATCGTTTTTAGGTGATCGTCTTGGGGTAAGTTGTTTAAAAAGCCATAAGCATAGCTTGTGGTTTTTTATTATTTGTTTGCAACTTTTTAAACAAGTTTTTTAAAAAAATGTTTTTTTGCATGAGCAAGTTTGTTTCTTTTTAGAAACGAGATAGGGCTTTCTGGTTTGCAGTTTTTGCTTCTTATGCTGTTTTTCTTCCTTTAGTGTATTTTTATTAAATTCTCTTGAAATCACCGCTTTGGGGTAGAGTTTTTATTTCTATCTATATTTTTACGCGTTTTTATAAATAATACAATTTTAAATTGTGATATTTTGGGATTCTAGCTTTACATAAAACATAGGGTGGATATATAAAATCCAAAACGTATTTTAAATTATCACGCGTAACCAAATTTATTAAACAGAATGCGTGTTTTTTGTTTTTAGAGAAGGGGAAGAAAGTTTGTAGAAAATTATGTTTAAAAATCATCTCTCTTTATGTCATTTTACAACGGTTATTTTTTTCTTTGTATACAATACTGATGCAGGTGAGATTTCTTCTGAGAAGAAGCCATATTCATGTAACGAAAGTGCCTCATTTTATCGCTGTAATGATGGTAAAACGCATGAAATTGCCAAGAAAACTTATCAACTTACGGGTGAAAGTTCTGATGCTGCCATAGAGGCATCAGGGAAAAATACAGTCATTGAGGGAGAGGCTATAATCATTAATGGTGTCTCAAATACAAATAGCCATTCAGAAACAAACGCTTGGACAACAGCTGTAAAGTCCTCAAATGGGGGAGGCGTTGCTCTATTTGATTCCATGTTAAATAACGTGTCGATAGGGGCCGATATTAATGATGAGGGAGCTTTTGAGATGCAGAATGGGGTGATTAAAGCAACCAGAATGGGGATCAGTGTTGGGGGTAAAGGGTCGTTTGTTTCTTTGACCAAGACAGAGATTAAGACATCTTCTGATGCGATAGGTCTTTTGAGTCATAATGGTGCAAAAATTTATATGAAAGGAGGAAAAATTAATTTTGCTGATGGTATTGGTGTTCAAACAGGAGGAGATGGAGAAATTAATTTAGAGGGCGTTTCTATTAGTGGGAGGGGGAAACTGGGAACAAATACAGATAATTATCGTGAAGGTTCTGCTTTTAGTATGCTTCAGGGGAAAGGCTCTCTTAATTTCCAGAAAGGAAACGTTAATGTCGACAATGTTCATGGTATTGTGGTGCAGGGGAATAACCATAATGCTGCTCATATAAAATATTCCAATATTTTTGTGAGAGGGAATGGATTTAATGGCATGCACTTTTTTTGGGAAGCTGTCTTAAATGATAAAAAAACAATTATACCTGGAAAAGGGACTGTCCATTTGACAAAGACAACTTTTATGGCTCCAGAAAGTACGGCTATTTATAGTCGAGAATTCGAAAGTTCTGTTAAACTCTCACAACATTCAAAAATTTCTGGAGATTCACTCCTGAAAGCTGTTGAGCGTTCTACTGTAAAGATTGAGGCTGATGCTTCTACCCTTGTAGGAGGCGCACATGTTGATGAAAGTTCTACAGCTAAGATAGATTTAAAAAATGGTTCAAAGTGGATTTTATCGCGACCAAAATATGACAAATTGCAAAATTCTGATGCTTTTGGTTCTAATTTAGGGGACTATTCCTTCATTTCATCGGTCAATCTTACGGATAGTTCTCTTGTTTTTGAAGAATTAAAATCTAAAACAACAGATGGTTATCAGACACTTCTCATCGGAAAAGGATCGGGGACTGTCTATCGTGCACAAGGCGATGCGCGTCTTTATCTTAATGCATATTTGGATAAAGGCGGAGCTCTGCAAGAGCAAAAAACTGACCGGCTTTTAATCAATGGTGATCTTGAAGGAAAAACGACAGTCCATGTGTATAGTGTTCCTGGAAGCTCAGGGGCATTGACGGGAGAGGGCGGTAATAATCAGGGGATTTCCATTATTCAGGTTTATGGAAAAGCCATGGAAGATTCTTTTCAGTTAAATGGGGGGTATGTCACACTTGAAGCCTCCCCCTATCAGTATCATCTTAAGAGTTATGGTCCAGGCTCTGCTTTAGGGACTGCAGATTCCAATCAAAGAGTGCTTAAAAATACTGGAACATTTTGGGATTTCCGCCTCGAAAGTAAATTTGTTGATTCTCCCTCTCTTGATTCTACTGAAATTGTTCCTCCTGCTTCTGATGATATTCCTTCTGTTCTTAAAATTCATCCTAATATTACTGGAGGTGAGGATGGTTCTATTGATTCTAACTCTCAGCAAAAACCTCAGGAGCCAAGTCTTTCTTCTCCTGTAGATTCTCCTGATAGGGATTCCCATCTTACGACCACACCTAATGTATCTGATGTTTTTGTACTTGAGATCCCCAATCCTCTTTCCTCTCTTGCACCTGTTGTTCCCGCTATTGCTGAATCTAATCCAGTTGCTCCACCTGCATCTGGTTCACTTGTTCCGCCATCTGTTCCACCCACTCCTTCTGTTGTTTCCCCAGTTGCATCTGTTTCTCCTGTTCTGTCATCTGTTTCACCCACTCCTTTTGTTGTTACTCCACCTGCGTCTGGTTCTTCTGTTCCGGCATCTGTTTTTGAGCCTTCTTCTTATTTTGAGCCAAATGTGAGAGTCGTTGTTCCACAGGTTTTGACTTATATTCTTGTGCCAAATACCTTATTTTATGCTGGATTGATGGATATCAGTAATCAAAGCAAGCAGTTGCAAGCGCTGCGAACTGTTTCTGGTCGGTTGTTAAAAAATGATGAAAATCCCGCTTTGTTTTTGCGCGGTTACGGTGGACATCATCATTATACTTCAAATTTGTCTGCATTTAAATATGGTGATTATGGCGGTGAGCTTGATTATAATGCACTAGAGGCAGGTCTTTTACTCAAGAAAATCGAAAGTGCATACAGTACGACATCTTTTGGGATTATGGGAAATTATGGCAAACTTTCGTTGCAGCCTCGAAAGGTTAAACAAAGTCAAGAAAGTATATTTGATAAATGGACAATCACAGCATATGGAAGCATGCAGCATGATACGGGTCTCTATATGGATGGTCTCTTCTCTTATGGTTTGTTTAATGGAAATGTTCTCACACTTGAGCGAGGTAAAACGGTTGCATTGAGAGGGAAGCCCCTAAGTGTTTCCTTAACTGCTGGTAAAACGTTTATGATAGGCAGCCGATATTTTATTTTTGAACCACAGGTTCAGTTTGTTTATCAAAATCTTCAGTTTCATAAGACTCGTGATATTGATAATTTTAATATTGATATGCGAAGCCCAGATCATTGGGGGATGCGTATTGGTGGGTATTTAACGAAGACACTTACATTTACTAAAGATAAAGATGCACATGTTCTTTCATTCTATGGTAAGCTTCATTTCATTCGTAGTTTTGATGATAAACAATTTGTATATTTTAAAGATGCTTTCCAGCTTGGTTCCTTTGGGACTTCTTTAGAAGCTGGATTTGGTGTTTTTTCGCAATTATCTCCAAAAATTATTTTTCATAGCGATCTGATTTATCAGCATAAATTTACGAGTGACGGCTTTTCCGGAACGCATTTTTCTGGTGGATTAAGTTATCGTTTTTAATTGTATTTTTCTTTAATACATCCTTTGTGAAAGACATAAACACAAAACATGGTTTTATTGTGTTATTTTTCTGATTTTTGACTTTACATATAATACAAAACAAATTATATGTAACGGTACATAATAAGAATAATGAGTAGATGAACCAGGTGTGTCTTTTCAGTTTTTTATGAAGATAAAATAAAGAAAGTTTAGACTAAATTATGATTAAAGTACTAAAACGTCATGTGTGTGTGTTCTCTTACGACCTCTATTTCTTTCTTCGCGCACAATATAGATGTGAGTGCAGAAGATTATAATCTCTCGTGTAATTCTCTTTTTAAGTCGTATTCGTGTGATACAGTTGATGCTTCTCGTACTTTTGGAAGTCGTAATAAGTTATATATGAGTGGATTGGATAGGAGGACTACAGGTGTTATTTTTACAATACGAACTCATAACATAGTTATTAAACCGCAAAAAAGTAAAGGGGAAAAAGGCTTTCAGGAACTGATGGAATTTTAGAATTAAAGAGATCTGAGAAGATTACATCAGCAGTGGTTGTGTTAAAAGACAATAAAACTTCTTTTAAAAAAAGTTCTATTACAGGAAATGGCGAAAAGAAAAGTAGAAATGATACGTTATCTCAATCTGTGTTTGGTGTGAAGCAGGGCGGTTTTTCCTTTGATGAAGGTAAGATTCAGGTTTCTAATGTTCATGGTATAGAGGCAAGTGTCTTGCTCAATGCGATTGAGGATACACATCACACTTCGAGCTTTGGAAAAATGGAGAATAATGGGAAAAAACTCTCTACAGCCTCAAGATGTTAAAGAAAGCAAAAAAGTACATTTGATAAATGGTCTATTACAGCATATGGCAGCATGCAGCATGATACAGGCTTTTATATCGATGGACTTTTTTTCTACGGGTTATTTAAAGGGGATGTTCTCACGCAAGCAAGAGGTAAGACAACAACATTGAAGGGGACACTTTTGAGTGCTTCATTGGCTGCCGGTAAGCCATTTATGACAGGACATAAGGGGCTTATTTTTGATACGCAAGTTCAGGTCGTTTATCAAAATATACGGTTTGATAAGACCTCTGATAACGATGGATTTGATGTCGAAATGGGAAAGCTTGATTTGTGGGTGATGCGTGTTGGCGGGAATTTAAGCAAGACGCTTGCTGCTTCTGAAGAAGAGCATGTTGTTTCTTTCAATGGGAAACTTCATCTTACCAATAGTTTTGGCGAAAAACAACGTGTGCAGTTTGGAGATGAATTTCAATTAGGAGCTTTTGGTTCTTCTTTAGAAACTGGAGTAGGGCTGAAGGCTCAGTTGTCTTCAAACTTTGCGTTGCATGGAGATGTGACCGATCAGTATCGTCTTAGCAAAGTTGGCTTTTCTGGGACGATTTTTTCAGGTGGTTTACGCTATCATTTTTAGATGCCTATGAAATATAGAGTAATTTTTACATAAGTTATAAAGTGTTTTGAGAAGTATAAAATGAATATTAAGTTTTATACTTCTCATTGTTTGTGTGTTTAACTTAATATTATGGGGAATATTTTTTATTTTTAACTAACAGGGGGAGAAAGGCAAATTGGGAATAAAGTTATGGTTAATGTATTAAGCGGGTATAAATTTTTATTTATTACAACGGCTATTGTTTCTTTTTTGCCAATCGTGAGTGTTAATGCGAATCCTAATAATTTAGGAACTTCCTGTAATGTATCAGGGAGTTTTTTTACATATAGCGATAGTAAAAAACATACGATAAGTAATAAAAATTATACTCCTTCTGTCTCTTCTCTAGATGATTTTATTGCTGTCTTCTCTATAGAAAAAGAGGGAACTGTTTTAAATTTATTAGAGACAAATATTATCTCGCATAGGCCAAAGCAGTCATTTTTATATAGTGCATCTGTAAAAGATGATGGCAAGCTTGTTCTAACCAATTCAAATATTAAGGATATGTCCGGTTTTCGTGTTCAGAACGGGCAAGTTGTGATGAATAGAGGGAAGATTGAAGGTAGTTTGCAAGCTGTATGTGCAGAAGGAAAAAAAACCGATATTGCTTTAGTGAGCGTAAATATTGATATTGTATCAGATAACTTGAATGCAAAAGGGATTGGATTTGTTAGTAGTTCTGATGCATTCGTTAGGATATCAGGCAGTACTATTACTTTTAATGAGATTGGTGCGTTTTCAACACAATTTGGGGGAAAATATCTTATTGATACAACCAATATTCAGGGCAAAGGTAAGAAACACACGATTGTAGTTGATAATGAAACTATTGATGAATTTCCAAGAGCTTTTGACATATCACAGGGTGGTAATGTTCATTTGCGTGGTGATTCTATTCAGCTGACTGATATGCATGGCTTCTTGATTACGAATTTTGCAGGTTATGCAGATGCTGAAGGTAAATTGATTCAAGAATACGCTTCATCAAATGCGTTTAAAAAGACAAGTATTAAGATAGAAAAAAACAATATTTCTGTTCAGGGTGAGGGAGTATACGGTCTGTATTTTTATGGATTAGGTCCAGATGTATGGGGTGATATGTTTAAGGTAGGGAGTGAAAAACTTTCAAAAGTAGAAAAAATTGTTTGGGGTGAAGCATCTTTGCATTTGTCACAGACAACTTTTTCAGTTCCTGATGGTATTGCCATTTATAGTACGGGAGATGATATTTATGGAGCTGAAGCTACCATTGAATTAACAGAAAGGACAAAGATCTCTGGTGATTTATTGTTAAAGGCTCAAAATAATTCTTCTCTATTGGTGAAAGCAAAGAATTCTACCCTTACAGGGGGTATTCGTGTTGAGGATGTATCAACTGTTCACTTAGAATTAACACATGGCTCTGCATGGTATCTCACCAAAAGGAAACATACAGATTTACAGGAATCTCTTCCTGTAGATTCATTACTTTCGTCTATAAGCATTTCTGATAGCACAATTTTTTTTGATAAATTTATATCTCAAGATTATCAAACGCTATATATTGGAAAAGTATATATTGAGAAAGGAAGTAATCTAAATGACATAAATCCAATAAATGGGATACAATATGATAAAGACGCTTATAATGCAAAGGGAAATGTGCAGATTAAGATGAGTGCGTTTGTGAATAATGACGGCTCGTTTAATCCGCAAAAAACTGATCGTATTTTGATCTACGGGAATGTTTTGGGAAGTACACTGCTCATGATGGAGAAATTTTCCAAAACCTTAGAAGGAGAAGCTGGCAATAAAGGGAGTCAAAGTATTTCACTTGTTCAAGTTGCTGGGACAGCAGAGGAAAGTTCTTTTAAGTTAGCCAATAATTATACTACAGTGAATGGATTTCCTTATCAATATAAACTTCGTGCCTATGGTCCAAGTTCTTCTTCTGGAAATGCAGATCCAAAGAATAGATTGGTTGTTGGAGAAGGGGATTTTTGGGATTTTCGTCTCGAAAGTGTTTACATTGGTCCTGAATTAGATTCTTCTGAAACTGCTTCTAAGCCAACGTCTACAGTTTTACCTCCTCAATCTGAAGAAGAGACGGTTCCTTCTAAACGACCAACAGAGACTATTTCACCTGAACAACCCCCTTCTGTTGAGCCTCCACTTATACCATCTACACCTTCTTTGCCTGAGGGATCTGAACCGTCTGAAACATTTATCCCTACGGATTCGACGCTGACTCCTTCTGCACCAGTTCCGTCTCCCTCTGTACCAACAGTTCCAGAAAATCCTTCTGCTGTGCCTATGCCTGCACCATTTGTTCCAGTTGAGACTTCTACGGATGAGATTATGCCATCTAAGCCCTCTGTTCCGGTATCTCCTTCATCTCCAGATTCTGTTCCTTCTGCTTCTTCCCCTGTTGAACCAAAGCCTTCTGGGGATTCTGCTCCTATTAATCCTTCGTCTAATCTCCAAATTAGAGCTGTTGTTCCACAGGTTCCAACTTATCTTCTTTTGCCAAATGCCTTATTTCATGCTGGTTTAGTGGATAT
>NZ_JBHIQP010000018.1:0-19996 GCF_042196625.1 Bartonella sp. AC535YNZD
ATCCTGATAAGGAAGCGGAACCTGCAACTCTACATCAATGCTGGTTTGTAAACTTGTCATGATCAATTCCTATAAATTGAGAATAGAGCGGCGGCGAGAACCGATCTCTTGCCCATTGCGCACAAGCCAACCGCCCCGTTTAAAGGAAAAGCGGTGCAAAACAGAACCATCCCAAAATTCCGTATAATCCCAAACATTTTTGATCTCGCAATCATAGCCTGTGGCTTTCCCAGCCGTTAAGCCTTCGCTATCGACTTTGACCAACCGCCCTGTCACATCAATGGAATGTTCATGCTCACGCCCATCTTCTTCAGAGATCACATGTTTTTTGCCAGTGAATTTATGACGAAGACCAGGAGGACCACCAAAGATGCCGATGACCTCAGGGGTATGGCTGCGGATTTTCATTTGCATGCTCAAAGCTTTGACACCAAGACCGCTCACATCAATCTGCATATCAGAGCCCCCTGGTTGATAGGTTTCAGTGATTTCTTCCAACGTAGGTAATTTGAGGGTTTCAAGATCAAGATGGAGATTAACATCATCATCAACAATCAGGGTAAAACCGCGAACAATTCTTAAAGTCATATGTCGCTCCTTGCTGCTTTGCGATAACCCTCTAGCGTATCGCCAAAGGCATAAATCATTTTATTTTGGATATCTTCAGCAAGCCGATTAAAGTAAGCTCCATTGCGCCGGCTGCCAAAGCTTAAATCTTCTAGAGGCGGCACTTCTTCTGCATCAAATTCCACCCGCAATTTCCCCAGTTGTAAATTGCTGTTGGAATTTAAATCACGATCAAACCAAACCCGCCCACCAAGCAGTGCACCGCGTGCAATCATATCATCAAGAAACTGTGTAAGGCTGCGGGTAATGGCAATAACATGTTGACCAGTCAGGTTTTCATCATTGGCCCAAGGGCGTAAATTGTTAATGATGGTTTTTTCCAAGGCTGCACGGGTGCGCACCACATTGACAAAACGCCAAAGCGGATCACTGGAGGTGGTATGGTTGCCCCATAAAATGCGCCCATTGGAAGCTACTTCTCCCTGCCCATTTTGACTAAGGCGCGCGGGAATAAAGGTCGCAATATCGGCTTTATTGAGACGGTTTGCCTCATGATCAATTTCGCCATCAAAGTAGCTAATGGGGCGTGCTGTCCCTAAAATGCCATGCACATCTTGGTTGGAAGGAGACCAAAAAACACCGCCTCTTTGCTTGTCTCGTTTGATAAACATGGCTGCTGCAAAAGGACTTGCGGGTTTTATACTCACACCTCCATCACCATTTGCCACCCGTACAAAGGGATCAATCAAATAACAAAAGCGTGAGGAAAAATCTGCACGATAGGCAAGACTTTCTTCCGTGTTTTTACCCCCCGTATCAAACACAGCAATGGCTTGTAGCTTTTCTGCAACCTGTTCCAAAGCGTCTGCCACAGGGTTTTTGCCATTGTCAAGGCGCCCTGCACTATAAGCCGGTGCCAAGAGAATTCCAGGTTCCACACCCAAATGCCCCCGCGCATGAGCCAAGGCATGCACACCGGTCAGTCGAGCATTTGATCCCACCATTTCGGTTTGTGTCTCAGCTATGGTTGACTTTTCTTCCACCCGCACAAGGATAATTTGTGCCTCAATCCCTTGCGCGCACACAGCGTTAATCACATCAAGAGCTGTTCCCCTTCGCCCAAGCTTTTGGATTTTCTCACCCTCATGTGTAAAAACTAACACAGGCTCGTTGAGGGGAAAAACTTGGTTATCAGCATCAGGGGCTGTAACAACCGCCCCAAGGGCGGTTTGATCAAATGTTGCTAAGGGTCGTGATTTTTTACATTAATTAACCCTATTGACCTTAAACTCTTTTCAAATACACAGAGTTATTCTTTATTTTGAGCTTTTCTTAATTCTGTAATGGGAACTCCACCGATACCCCAATTGTCTGTCTCCACTTCATCAATTACGACAACAGTCGTTTTCGGATTTTTATTCAGAATATTAACTAATAATTGAGTTGCCCCTTCTATTAGTTGCCGTTTCTGTTCAGAGGTAACCCCTTCATTAGTAATTTTAATATTTATGTAAGGCATAAGATCTCCATAATTTACAAATATTGAATAAAAAAACTCAAATAAATGAACGCAAAAAGATTAAACATTAATACATAATAGCTATGCATTTTAAAGCTCGTATCTACCGGTGAAATATGTAGGCTACTGGAAGCAAAAATAGCATTTATTGATACAGGAGAAAGGAGTTGAGCTGCAATAAAGAAGCAAATCCAAACCAAATAATCCGTAACCCCATAAGCCATCGATGACCCTAGTAAGGGAAATGCCAAACTAAATAGCACCATAGGGTGAATTCCTACTACACTGAAAATTGGCAATACAAAGAGAATACAGGCATAACGCTGCCAAACAGAGAGTGATGCCAATGAATGACTAAACGTCACCGGCAACAAAGGAATAAGCAAATCACAAGTAGATATTAGCAGACTACAACCTAGCAACAACATAATTTCACTGGATATACTGCGTATCACTGCCACCAAAGGAGTCAAAAAATCAACACTGAGTGAACTCACACGCTCAATGAGGTATAGAATGCTCGCCGTCAATGCAATGCTTTCTAGTGCATTCAACCTGATAACTGTCAATGCAACGATAAATGTTAGCCAGAAAAATATCAAAAAAATCCAAATTCTTACTCTCTCTCCTTCTTTATTCGCTCTCCTCTCATCGCAAATAATCGGGTTAGCTAGCGGTACAACAGGAGAAATGCACAACAACAACAGACTGAATAGAAAAAGTGGTATCCCCAAAGCAGCGGATGTGAATATTGGTGTTTTAGGCATAGCAGAGAAAACTGTTGCTGCACCGATGCTGGTCGGCATCAGTACCATTGTGATGCTCATCATTCGCATCACAATAGCGGCCAAATGGCGAGAGGGAAAAACACTTTGCTTCAAGGCATCAATCATTAGGGGGATAACCCCCAAACTCATCGGCCAAGCTAGAAACGCAGTCAGTATCGCGATGGACAGGGTAAGCGAACCCTTTCCATAGCGCATCAACCGTTCAGAGAGAAATTCTGAAATACGCCATATATTCATCACATGGCGCAACAATCCCATGGCGAGTAATAGCCAAAAGACATCAGTAAAACGCACAAGCACAGTACCAACATCAGGCAAGTACCAACGCCATATCAGCACTAAAGTACAAGCCAACAGGATGGCCACACCACTGCGTGCATTCCCCTTCAACCACCAGTATGGTATCGTCAAAAGAAAATAACCAAAAACAGTCACTCCAGCCAATGGAATAAGAAACCAAGTTCTCATTGAGATAGATATAAGAAAAATGAATAGCATCAGTATCGCCATTATAGCGGATACGGAGGACATGCGTATCAGGAAGCTTTTTATATCATCAATGTACATTAATTATTGAATCTTTGACTGAGTAGCGATTAAGAAGCTGCTCGTACATGTCAATGACACAGTGCCCTGCATCCCGCAGTGCACGCGAATTAACTAAAGGTCTAGGCAAAATATATGTATAAAAATTTGGCCCCTCTACTGGATTACCGACCACCCATAATGTATTTTGTACTTGTCCTTTAATGTCTATAGGATGCTGCTGACAGTCAATATCAATACCACCAGGATGATATCCTTGGTTGATAAATGGCCGGATAATACCCTGAGCAGCCAAATTTTTGATAAAAGGAGACTCATCACGCAACGGAGAAAAACTATCAATCTTGGCCTTGATCAGCACATCTCCATCAACTGAACTGTTTTCATCTTGGAAAACAGACTGAATTTCGAAACGGCTGGTACTAGCATTGAGAACAAGTTTAGGTGAAGGTCCACCAGCCAAAGTCACGATACCAGCCTCCATCAGAGCCTTCAACTCTTGGTTTCGCTGCATTGGTGGACCGACAGAAATACGGTTGAAGTTTGGATTTAAATATTCAATAAAGTACTTGTGAGATGAAGACGTTAACCCGCAAAAATCAATTGCTGCACGTAAAATATCACGGACATCTCTTAGCACATCTGTAGCAGCTTTCACTGGGCCTTCAACATTACCTGCAGCGGAAGAATGAAGATCTTCCCTTAAATGCTCAATGAAGAATCTTGTATAATCATTCAGAGAGGCGAATATTTTATTTTGATGAGGATACAGCAACGCTTGAATACACTGCTCGTCTTTGGAAGTAACAACATAGGTTTCAGGGTCTAGCCAATGCCCTAGCTGCGTACTTCGATAGACATAACACATTTCTTTAAGTAACAGAGGTAAAAGCTGCGTTTCGAAATCCAGCTGCGGAGAACCATTAGCAATGCTGGACTGCTTACGCAGATGATGTATTGCATCGAGAGTAAGGAATGATGGTATGTATTGCCCACTACTACCCTTTTGATTAATCCCGCGACTACTAAAAGGCAATGTTTGACGGGAGAATAGAGCTATCTTAGGTTCTTTGCCGCTTGGCGTGTAATGCAATTGTCCAGCATTTTCAGTAAAAGTCCCACCGCGACCATAAGTCAATTGCGACAAGACATCATAGCCAGTTAATCCAATTCCCTGCAGCAGCACACGAGACTGAGCTTGTATAGAGTCCAATTTTTCAATTGGATAAGGATTCGAATAATAGTTCAACAGCGCGTTTTTCATTTGGTGAACAGCCACAAACTGTTGCAGATTTTCATCATGCGATGAATATATATTCTTACCGTGACCCGTGGTCATATAAACAAAATCTACACTATAACGACAGCCATCTTCCAAAAGAACATCCGTTTTATTATCTTGGTGGATATGGAGATTGATAACCTTTTCTCGGATCTCCTTAATACGAATACCGGAAGGTAAATCTTTCGTGAGCTCTTGGTAAGCCCAAGACAGGTATTCCCCTAATAAACGACGTGATAAATAATCATTTTCTTTGATTTCTCTCCCAACATCACGCTCTGTACGAGAAAAAACACCGTTAATATTACGATAACCTTGTTGAATAGCCCATTGATAAAAATTCGGTCCCTTACGAATAGGCCCTACTCCCTTAACTGTATCATCACCAAATAAAGTAATCTGGCAGGCGACAGTGTTAACCAATAAATGATCCGGCTGATGCACACTATGGGTACCGGTCCCCATCTCATTGGGATCAATCAATAAAATATCAATGTTCCCAGAAAATGGATAATGGGAATAAAGCGTGAGCAAGCGTTCGAGAATACTGACCCCACGAGGACCAACACCCAAAATAGCGACTGTAGAGTGAAGCATTCTGTAATCTCTCCTATTAAAATAATTTGACTTTCACAAAATGTTTCAAAAAGAATGGAATAAATTCTCTCGACTTTTTAGTGAAGATTGCAGATTTATGAAACGCCAACAACCTTTTTACAAAGACAATATTGACAGATTCCAGCAGCAGCAAAAAGCGCTACAGCACCACAGATAACGGAAAGCGTAATAGCATGTGAACCAGACTGTAAAAAACTCGTCAAGAGAGGTCCTAATATTTGGCCAAAACCGTAAGTTAAGGTAGCCAACCCAAGCAGATTTATGCCATACGGCGCATATAAACGCTTAGCTAACGGCATAACTAAAGAAGTCGTCCCCATAAAAGTAAATCCAAACCCTATACAACTGAGAACGATCAGTACAAGAGACTGGCTGAATAATGTCAGTAATACGCATCCTCCTTGGATAAGCAAATTGAGCATCAGACAACGTAATACCCCCCACCGATGGGCTCCCCATAACCAAATGAAACAACTAGGAACAATGGCTATTCCGACAAACGACCATAAGTGGTTAGCAAGTAGTGGGAAATTAAATGTTTTCGCCATCAGAGGAAGATATGTCGCGACAATAATATAACCGAACCCAGCGAGCCCATAAATCAGAGCGAGTTCCCACCAAACGATATTTTCGTGTGCCAATGACTCGTTAATAGCAAATTGAGATGCATCAACACGACGTGGAAATAAAATAAATAACACGAGCAACAATATAACAGATATTAAACCAGCTCCAAACCAAATACTTTGCGCGTTCAGTGATTTACTCAAACCAATAATAACATACTCATTACCCAGTAGAATACCAACTCCCACACCCGCATAGAGCGAAGCAATAACCCACACCTTGTGACTATGCTGCATAACCGTCATAGAACCAAAAATCATCATTGCCGCACTCGCGATACCGGCAGCAAAGCGGATAAAGAAGACCAAGTAAAAGTTTGGTGTCAACGCCATGGCAAAAATAAGTGCACTCGTCACTATAGCTGCACCAAATAGCATGTGGGGAGCACGGGATATATTCCCAACTCTGCAAAACGAAAAAAACATACTCCCAATTAAATAACCGCCATAATTAGCGCTAGCTATATAAGAAAGTTGCTTAAAGGTAAACAATCCTTCATCCAACATAACTGGAAATACCGGCGTATAGAAAAATCGCCCGATCCCCATCCCCAAAATCATAATAATCATACCGAATACAGCGACTTTGAAATAACTCAAATCTTGACGATTATTTTTTCCCCCCATTACTCTTAATCCCTTAACTGATAATTCGCTCATCCGCGTTCTATCTCATCGAGAGTAGCACTTACCTCAGAGAATAAAAGCCAATCTAGCCATTTGTTTGAACAACCAGAGGAACATATTGAGCGATTATTGTCAACATTATTGGATCAGTTATATGCATTTCTTCGTTTTACACTCTGCTCCATGGATACTCTTCTCCCTACAAAGCTTCTTTTTCAGAAAAATAATGGCTGAAATTAAGCAGCAATAACAACGAGGAAATCAATCAGCACGCCCCCGTTCAAACAAGATAATATCCCCCAAAGCTACAGCTTCATCAAGTGCGACTAAAATATCCTCACAAGGTTGCGTTATGTTCACATGGTGAACACCCTCAACCATCAGGCGGCTTAGTAACCAACTTAAAGAGAGATCACGCCCAAGCTTTTGCGCACGCGTCCATTCTTCTCTTAAACTCTGCTCCACTCTTTCCAAAACAAAGGAACCTTCATCCGGTAACAACCAAAAATCAATAGTATTGAAGAGTATAAAGGCTACTTTTAATATAGCTTTGTTTTTTATCAGCAGCAGTAAAAAAGTTTGTGTTTTTTACAAAAATTGAATTTATTCATTTTTTATATTATATTTTATGTTATCTTCCTTAAATTAATTAAAAGATCATCGAGTATTAAACTGATAGGATGCATTTTTCTCAAGTGGCATTTTAGAGAAATGTTGATTTAATCAGTGAAGACAAGCAGTGAGCAAAGTTATAATTTGAAAAGACAGTATATAATGTTTATGATCAATGACCTAAATTAGAGACATGAATTGGGAGAGTTTAATCTTTCTTACAGCACAGTAGATCAAAAAAACAGTAGATGAAGTTTAAAATTCACCATTATCCATCATAAGATGAAAGCTTTCATTCCAAGTTTGATTTTTTTAAACTATTTTCTTGTTCTTTCTGTAATATCTAAAGAATATCTTCAAGCACTCATAAGAACTCTTTTAAGTTGTCATTTCCATGATCAAAGTAATGGTTATCGAGCTTCCATTCAGGATACTGTTTTGCAAAAGGAAATCATCATTTCAGAATATGGAGGGATTTATGTATTTAGTCACAATGTATCATGCCCCCTTCCTCTTATATCAGAAATTTAATTCTTAATCGTAATGACGTGATTAAAAAGCACCTTGCGAGACAATCTTTTTAATAAATAAAGTAAAGATGAATTCTGAAAAAAATTTTTAGACGTAAATTGATACGGAGAAACAGTCAGAAAGAAAGGAGGGGATTACAAATGTTGATGACTATAAAAAAAGATATCAAAAAATTACCAAAAACCGATTTATGGATCATTTGTGCTATTTCAGCTGATCAGCAAAGAGAATGGATCAGTGAATGGTGTATAAAAAATAAACACACCTCTATAAGTTCTAATTATGTCAATGATCTTGCCGTCCTAGGGTCATTTTACAGATCTAGACAAAATGATTACTATGGAAGAAACAGCCCCACAAGCAATTCCCCTCAAAAGATAACAATCTCATTTATGAGGCTTATGTTGCTTCTCATAATCACTTCAAAATTGCATCATTTTCTCTCATTAATACGCTTTAAAGTCCCATATAGACTAAGAGGCCTTTTAAATTTTGGGGTGGTTATGGAAGCCTTCTTTCCACTGATCCCTGAATGGGGATATGAAACCGCTATCTTTTCACAGAAAAATATTCTTTTTAGTGAAAATTCTTATTGTACAATCTATGAAACAACACAATGAACAGACCTCGCACCCTTGCTCTCACCTATGGATCCTATAACGCTATCCGCATGCTGATCGGCGTTTACCATGCGATTTTTTTAATGTCCATGGGAGTTAGTCTGGCGCAATTAGCTCTGCTTCAGGTTGTCTTTTCCACCACCATTCTGCTACTTGATTTTCCCTGCGCTGTTTTATCTGACAGATATCGGCGTAAATATTCCGTTATGGCTGGGGTCTTTATGACAGGAGTATTTTATCTTCTATGCCTTCAAGCTCCCAATATGACGGCACTTATTATTGCGCAAATTCTCTATGCAGCGGGCATTTGTATCATTGTCAGCGCCATTGACGGATGGATTTACCATTCTCTAGGCGATAAACAGGATCACTTTTCGCATTATGCTCATCTCTACCACCAAGTTAACTCTTTCGGAAGTATTCTCAGTGGGATTGTAGGCATTGGAACGATCTACTACTCTGGACGATATTTTATGGGATATATCATCTCATGCCTCATGATGGGATTTATTTTTTTGATATTCCTTATTGTTCCTGAAGAAAAGAAAACAACAATCGAAACGTCCAAAACAAAAACAATCTTGCACAATGCCAAGGAAACGCTTTGGATATTTCAAAACACAGTAGGAGGAGCATGGTTTATTTTCCTTATGTGCCTTTTTAGCGCTGGTATTCAGATTATTTATCATTTCTGGCAACCAATAATACTTTCAGGGGGAAAAATTCATCACCTCAACGGTTCGCAAATGCTCATCTTGATGTGCTGCCATATTGGAGCCTTTTCAGCACAATATTTTTCAAATTTACTGATGTCTAAGTATCATGTTCTTGATAAAAAATATAAGAATTCTATAAAACACTTTTCCTTCTTTTCTGCTCTGATGTGCATAGCGCTCTATTTTTCAGTTCATAGCCATCAAACTGCTGCATCAGTCATCGCCTTCTCTTTAATCCATGGATTTATTTGCACTGTACCGATCGGTGCAAAAAGCTTATTTTTTTCAGAACTTAACCAAAAACAAACGCAGCATATTTCCGGTGTTGTTGGTGCTGTCTCTTTTAGCGGAAGAATATTTTCAATTACAGTATTGAGTATTATTTCTTTTCTTCCGGCAAAAGTTTCTCCATCTTACTACCTAATATTACCGACCATTACTTTTTTCATGTGTGGTTTGGTTGTCATGAGATGGATGAAACACTCTCAAAAGTCTCTATGAGAGGAAAATTTTTAAATTACCACCCACAATGTTTTTTTCTAAAAGCATTGACACATTCAACTTTCAATATACAATGCAAATATAAAGTAACACGTTGATTTATAATGATAATATGCCAAGCGCGAATATTGTAAGATTCTTTCTTTTCAAATCTGCTTTATGGTTGAAACAATCAAAATCATTTGCTTGCACATCATAAGCAAAGAAAGCCGTATAAATAAAAACGATTTAGAAAAGAAAAATGCCTTTTATGAACTCTCATAGTCAAAATCTATAACAACAGGAAAGCAGATATATAATATGCCTCTTTGCATCTTCATAAGTATACAAATAGTGTGGCTTTATAAGGCTTTATACGCCTCACAGAAACTTTTGCGTTTTATACCATACGAGTTGGCGTCGCAAAATGGGCTTATACACATTGCAAAGATATCTCTTTAAAACAAGTGCATAAATTGGCAACACAAGTGTATTTGTGTTTAGAACATGCTTTTTATATGAGAGGCATAATCCCAACGGGATAAACAGAACTCCTACACACAATCGACTGCTTTTATAACAATAGATGGCGGAGAGGAAGAGATTCGAACTCTCGAGAGCCTTTTGAGCCCTACTCCCTTAGCAGGGGAGCGCCTTCGACCACTCGGCCACCTCTCCGACAAAGAGGCATAAATGGTATCAACAGAAAGTTCAAGACTTTTTCGATTTTTTTCCCAAATATCTGAAATTTTTTCTCCTATTGATCCCATAGGGACCAAAAGTTAATAAAACAAAAATTGTGTCTTTTTTACCACAGCATCTCGAATAGTACATGCATATATTACAAAAAGGTAATTTCATATTTAAAACTCTAAAAAGATTAGTTATAGCTAAGATAACAAGTGCTGCGTATTTACTTATGTCTTTGTCCTTAATGCGTTAGGAAAATAGTACTCTTTAGAAGAAATTTAACCGGACCTCGGAGATCCTATATGAATATTAAATCCCTTTTTTTAAGCTCTACAACAGCTTTTTTAGCTGTTTCTGGAGCTCATGCTGCTTCAACAGTTATCCCCGAACCCGAACCTGTAGAATATATTCGCGTTTGTGATGCCTACGGAAAAGGATATTTTTATATCCCTGGAACAGAAACCTGCATGCGTTTATCAGGAAATGTTCGTACTGATTTTATAGGCGGTGATAATATCGATGCAACAACCGAAACTGAACTAAGAGACAAAAGAAAAACCTATGGCGCAGCATCACGGCTCACCCTTGTTTTTCAAGCAGCTTCGGAAACAGAAATGGGAACACTTCGTTCATATGCGAGAATTTATTCAAACTGGGGGGATGGTAGAGACAACGCTAGTGCAAGGCTTGCAGCGGCTTACATTGAACTGGGTGGTTTTCGCGTAGGTCTTGATGACACAATTTTCAACAGCTGGACTGGTGATTATGGAAATGTTCTCAATGATGACAGCATAGCACCTGCTGGCATAACACGCACCAATTTTATTTCCTACACCTTTAGTGGTGACTCCGGCTTTTCTGCTATTATCGGCGCTGAATTAGGCAATAATTCAGATACTCTTCCAGGAGTAACAGGATACTACATTGATAAAGATGGTAAGCTTGCTTCTATCACGAATGATACTCTTCCAAGTAAAGCAATTAAAAATTACACCCCGAATGTGGTTTTGGGTATAAAGTTCATGCAAAAATGGGGTGGTTTTTCAGCGGTTGCAGCATATGATGCTTACTACAAAAAGTGGGCTGGAAAAATACGTGCAGATTTCAATGTCAACGATCGTTTCAATCTATGGGTAATGGCTGGTTATAAAAACGGCCTTGATTACTACACAGTAAATGAAAATGATGAATTATCACGAAAAAGCACAACAATTTATGCAAACTGGGGTGGTAAATGGGCTGCTTGGGCGGGTGCCACTTACAAGCTTACTCCAAAAGCAAATTTGAATGCTCAAATTTCTTATAGTGCTGTAAAAACCTTTGCAACTTCTGTAAATATTGCATACACGCTGGTTCCAGGGTTTGTGATTACACCTGAATTAACCTATGTTTCTTGGAACGATGATCGCGTTGTGACGGATAAAAATAATGATGAAAAACATTTATTCAATAAAAAAAGTGCTTTTCAAGGTATGATCCGTTTACAGCGTTCATTCTAATCCTATTTAAGCTACAGCTTTTAAAAACTGGCAAACCATGTTGCCAGTTTTTATTTTTGAAATAAAATATCATGATCTTTTCCTGATACTTATTGTCTTGTCTCTCGGAAAAAACCGACTTAATTTCATAAAACTACTCTTAGAAGATTAACCTGATATGCTTGATAAGAGCTCTCCACACGGACGTTTACACTTCACTTCAAATACAATCTCTTTCTTGCCCTTTAAAGCATGAATAACCTCCTTTGCTTTATGACCAAATTTGTCTTTCTTGATAATTTACTTCTAACCTTTGTAATTTAGGTCATGATCTTCTCAAATAAATTCTACACTGAACAAATAAAATATTGAAAAAAACAAGACATCATTGTGTTTTTGATATGCCTGAATATGTCTTCTATCAACACTCTAAAACACAACGTTTTATAACACTGCTTCATTAAAAAACTTAATCATCAAGAAACATGCTGTCAAAACGATGCAAACATCCCCTAAAGCAATAAAAGAGCAAAGAGATATATCTTCAAAAAATAAATTGACCTCTTCCCCTTCTAAAGAATAGCCCCCCTAACAGTAGCAATTTGTAAATGCCCTTATTTTTAATGAATCTGCATCACATTGATTTATAATCATAATTTATAATTTATAATTTTGCATGTTTCAATTAACCAAAACCTTTCACTTGTACACGATAAACGGAGAGAGCCGTGTGAATAAAAACGAGTACAGAAAACCCTTTTATGTATCGTTTTAAGTTCCAAGGGCTGTAGTAACATTGAGATCTGACAAAGAAGTGTACGATAATGCTAGGCACCTTTATTAAGAATAAAAATGAGGATACACTTCATAGAGGATTTTAGATTATATTCTCTATGAACGTCGCTGTAAAATATATGTTGTGATACACACTAAAAAACATTTCTTTAAAACAAGCATGGAAATATACAATACAAGTCCATTTTATTTGAAGCGTTTTATCCTGCGTAGGGCACATGTCATCATATACGCAACATCTTGGCTTTATGCGTTTTTAAAGGAAGCGAAATATAAGACAAAGAAACAATAAAATTTAATCTCTGCAAATCATAGAGCTTTCAGAGTTATGTTTCCATAAAACGCCTTATACCGTACAGGGGATCTTTACACGATTAATGTCCTTTTTACATAAAGCCAACTGGTAAAAAGCAGCCTTTCCTGATAATAAAAAGGCTTGCACGTAATCATAAGCCATATTTTCAATTAAAACGCATTGAATTCATGGAAAATATTTATCAACCAATGCATAAAGAATTGCTGCTGTTTCAACATCTAGAATCCCATCATAATTTTCTTGACGAAAATGAAGTTGAAATGCTCGGATCAAATCTTTGTATCCTGTTTGGGTACACGCAACAGAAATATCATATCCATAGCATTTTAGCTTCGCCAAAACATCTTCTTTTGGTGGAAAATTTTTAGAGAATTGCTCTTGATAATGACTTTTTAATTCGTCATCATACCACGCTCCTATACCTTCCCTATAAAGTTCTTTCCATGGAAAAGCTGCTCCTGGATCACTTTTTCTTCCAATGGCAATATCACTATGTCCCACAACATCTGTTGGCATAATATCGGGATACCGTTGAAGAATATTCAAGGCAAGTTCCTTAACAGCATCAATTTGTATTGGATTATAAGGAGGAAACACCCCCTTCCCATCATGATAAGTCGCTAAATTAACGATTTCAATCCCGATAGATGCATCATTGAGATGACTATGCCCAGCCCATGAACTCACACCCGCATGCCATGCACGCTCATTTTCATCAACCAGATTAAAAATACGCATATCCTTAAAGCCTGCCTCACGATATGTCTGCTCTGAAGGATCAGGAACAAGATAGTGTGCACTAACCTTTTCTCCTGTAAGCGCCATAATCGAGGCTTTAAAATCAATAGCCGTATAATGCATAACGAGAAAATGAACGCGACGACTAAAACTCTTGACAGAACGATAACTGTTGTAATCAATCTGATACATAAAAGCCCTTTCTTTTTTGCTTAAAAAGACCACTGCGCATCACAACATATTAGGATACGAACTGTTAAAAAATGCAATAAACTCCCTATCTAGATACTAAGAATTACGACTAAAATTTGTTCATCAAAAACATTGACACTCTTATCAACAATTAAGACACATTTTTATTTCTCTCCCACACACGCATAAAATGTTTTTAACCACATTAAATATTTTTCCCAAAAAAATTCACAAATGACCAATCAAAAAGAAAACAAAAGCGTAAAATGATCACTCCTTAAATCTTCACGTCTTACAGAAAAATAGTTCGTCCTGTTATAAAATTGAAAAATATAGCCCCTCGGAAGTGAACCCCCAACGATCATGCAATCACACAAAAACTTAAAGGAAAAATTTTATGAGCTCTTTACAGCAATTTATTATCAGATAACAGAACGGCACATGTTCGCAATAAACTCTTCACGGACATATTGTTCAATAAAGTTTGCAAAGCTTTCCTGTAAATAACATAACCTCTTGTTTTTTCACAACATCTCTGTTTGATTTACAAAGAATCTCAATTATTTACAACGCTTAAGGCACACAAAGTCTCTGGATTCCTTGTCATAGGCTCTATAAAATGTAACATATTGATTTATAATAATAATTAATCATTATAAATATTAAATGTAGCGAGCCTAATATCGTTAAGTTTTTCTTAATTTTGAATCAATCAAAGTCATTCATTTACGCATCAAAGAAAATTTACCCTATAGACAAAAACCACTGAAGAAAAAGATCAAAATACTTCTTATAATAGAATGTTCAATAATTTAGGCAATATTTTACATCCCCATAGAGGTTCATTTTTTCTTCTCCATTTTCAAATATCTTTTTAAAACCAACCAAGCGGCATATTCTTGTAAGACGACACCTAAAAGTGGTCGCGTATAGGGAAAAATTATACGATCATCACCATAACCTTTCATCCGTATAGTTATGGTAGCATGTCCAAGGCTTTCTGCTTGATTTTCTAATGTCTCCAAAGAAGGTGATAAGCTCACTTCAACCTCAAGCAGTGAAATATCTTGTTTACCTTTTTCTATGGGCTGAAAATATTTTAAAAGCAGCGGATCATTGCCCAACCAACACACCTCTGCATGCATCGCTAATTGTTTAGAAGCAGTAGTAACTTCTGCACCAACCAAATATGGACGAAAATGATTTTCAAATTCTTCCACGAAATGTTGTTCCAAGGGTGCTTCTGATTGAGCAACCAGTTGCACCAAAACATAGGGGCTTTTCCATAAAAAATGCCGCTCAAAGGGTTCATTTTCAAGATGATCATCAACCCACTGCGCAATAGTACTTTCATCAATTCCAATCAAAGTCCATGCATACCCCGCACGCGATACAGAAGAATATCTCTTCTCGTTGTGTTCTAAATAATTCTCTAAAAGCGCAAGAGCCTGTGATGGTGGACCAGGCAAAACAACAAGCGTACTTCCATCGCAAGAGAGATAAAACCCTGGTGCTGTGCCTGTAGGATTATCAAGTACGGTTGCTGTCTCAGGAAACAATGCTTGACGTGCATTACTCTTATCCGCCGTAATCCCTAATCGTTGTAATTGACCTTTTATTGTTTGCCAAACATCTTCATGATGCACCAAAGGCTGCTTTACAGCTTGAGCAACTCCATCGCGTGTTTTATCATCTGATGTTGGTCCCAATCCCCCACTGATAATGATAAGATCTTCTTGTCCAAGACAAGAAACAACAGTCTCACTGATTTGCTGTAATTGATCAGCACAAACAAAATGACGTGTGACTTGAATATTTCTCTTGTTCAAGCTTTGGCTTAAATCTTGTAAGTTTGTATTCAAATATTGTCCTGAAAGGAGTTCATCACCAATGGTAATAATGGCAGCACGATGAACAAAGACAGAATTCATAAGAGAATTGCGAACAGCTTCAGCCATTTGACGGGTAGAGGCTATACCTCCAAGATCATAGGTAACGGTTTTTCCAGCACGAATAACCTGATCAACACTCTCAGACAGTTGTTTTGCTGCATCTTTAAAGCCTAAATGCTCTAAGAGTAAAGCCGTGGTATAAAGCATCGCAGAAGGATTGGCTTTATTTTGTCCAGCAATACGTGGTACGCTTCCATGAACAGGTTCAAAACAAGCAATCTCGCTCCCCACATTCACATGAGATGCAAGCTCCCCTCCTCCCATTATACCAGAGCCAAGAGTAGAGAGAATATTGCCAAACATATTTTCAGCAACAATCACACCAAACTGCTCTGGCTTGGTTGCAATCCACAAAGCAACCGCATCAACATTATGAATATCTGATTCAATTTCCGGATAGTTTTGCGCAATTTTCTCAAAAATTTCCTGAGCAAACTGACCACTTTCTCGCAGAACATTGGGCTTATCAGCAAAAGTAACCCGCCCAAACCCATGTCTGCGTGCATACGAAAAAGCATATTCAAATAACCGTTCTAAACCAAAGCGTGTCTGCAAACGAACTGTCCACGCGGCCTCCTCAAGCCCATATTTTGTCAAATTTGGATGTTTTAGCCAAACGGCTGTTTCAGGAGGAATACCCCGAAAATCCAATCCAGCATAAAGGCCTTCACTATTTTCTCTGATAACACAAAAATGAAAAGGACGTTGGGGACCAAAGATGTATCTTACAGGACATATATTCGCAAACAAACCTAACTTTTGGCGAAGTTGAAGTGCGGGAGAAACATAGCCAAGGTTTTTCTCTTTTAAATGCGGAGCAAGTTCTTTTAAAGCCGCTTCTTTTCCTTTACTGGTCACAGCACCAAGTAAAATAGCATCACTCTGAGTAATTTTTTGCCAAGTCGCTTGAGGAATAGGATCTCCTTCCTGTTTCCAACATTCAAAACCAATATCACCATAAGTCAATTCAATCGGCAATTGGAATTGCTCTAAGACCATCAGCGCAGCATCACAAACCTCTGATCCTATCCCATCACCAGGTAATACAAGTACTTTCTTTTTCATAGTCCCTCCAGCCACTCATCAATAACTGCATCCATCATAGTAGGATTATCCTCCCATAAACGCGTACCAGCACCAGAAACAATCTTATATTCATGGTTCAGATTATGACTTTTCGTCTGATTATCTACCGTTGCAAGTTGCGACTTTTCTCCCACTAAAGCTAAAAACTTCCCCTTATACTTAACTATTTCATCTCTAGCATCTATTTCTAATAAGAGTTTAAACCCTCTTGTCATGCGTTCAATTGCCACGCTTTTTTTTTCATCAGGAATCTCCAATAAGGCTCTTTTTTTCATAATGCCAGAAGGATGCATAAAACCATTGAGTATTTCCAAAGCCCCAGATAAATCATTATTTTCTAAGGAGGCAAGAATATCTCCAAGGCGCCGTTGCAAAACCTTATCTGGATAGCCAGGTGCATTCACAGCAAGCACAGCTTGAACATTGGGAAGCTGTACTGCCAATATTTGTACCAATGTTCCAGCCATAGAAAATCCTACCAACACCGTAGGCTCTTTAAAATAGCTTTTAAGTTTTTCTGTCATAAAAGATAAAGTCTCTACAACAGAATGATTGAGAACATGAGAACTCTTAGGAAAAAGAGAGAGTGTGTCCAGCAGAGTGACAGGGAATCCTTTTGTTGAACATAGCGTTGTCAATGGAGAACAAAAGACACCATCATCCCAAACTGGCATCACAGGAGAAAGAATAATAATAGGAAAGCGCATTGCTCAATTTTTCCCCCTATTTTAAAACATGCATTCAGGCAGAAACTCTTCCCACCCACTATCATGAAAATACAGATATGTTGAAATTCTAAACTCATAAGCTTCCCCCCCGTAATCAGTGATTTGTTAAACGCACACTAAGCCTGTGATAAATTTAACCCCACGCAATCAAACAACTTCATAAAAAAATTCATCTAATGTACAGGTGCCCCCATTTGTATAAAACATCAAAAGCATTTCCGCATAATGCTTTCTTTTTATCATTTTACTCAGCTTATTTCTGAAATCATAAAAACACGGGCATTTCGAATATAAATGATAAAACCAATGAGACAACACCCTGCTAACAAAGTTGCCATAGCCCGTGGGCTATGACCAGAGATTTTTCCGATAACCGCTGCACTGAGTGCCGCACTGCCTAATTGCAAAGACCCCATAACACCAGAAGCCGCTCCCGCAGCTTGCGGATGCGATGAAATAGCCAACGCTGTTCCTAACGGTAATAAAAAACCATTGCCAAAAGTAAGAACAGCAATAGCGATAAAACTTGTCACAAGGGGCCATGGGCTTAGATACATCTGCAAAGCAAAGAGCATGCCTCCTATAACAAAAATAATGTACCCTCGACAGACAGTTTTTTCCATAGACTCGCGTTCGAAAAACCATCGCGCTAAAAGATTTCCCAAAATATAGGGCAATGAAACACCAATATAGGTATAACTAATGTATATCGGCGAAAGCCCCAAAGTCGTGAGTAAAAAAGGCGATTCTACAATATAAGCAAAATAGGCTGCGTAAGAAAAACACGGAATAAGTGCATAAAAAATAAATTGTTTATTTCTAAGAACGCCTAGATATCCCTTCATAAATCCTATAGGAGAAAAATGCTGCCGTTTTTGAGGGGGTAGAGTTTCGCTTAGCACAAAACAACATAGCAACATGGTCAAAAATATAAAAAAGCTTAAAAAGATAAAAGTTGCCTGCCAATGAAAAGCTTGTATCAAAAGTCCACCAATGAAAGGTGCAAGTGCTGGTGACATTCCAATAAAAGGAAAAACAATCAAATAAAGTTTTCCAGCCGCTTTTTTATCCAACAAATCATTGATAATTGCACGACTTAAGACAAGTCCCGCACAAGCACCCAGACCTTGCAAGAAACGTAACACAAGAAAAGCGTGAATATGAACCGTATAAATCACACCAAGTGTCGTAAATAACCACAAGAATAAGCCCAATAGAAGTGTTTTTTTACGCCCAAAATTATCACTCAGCGGCCCATAAATGAGCTGCCCAAGTGCCAATGCCAACAAAAAAACCGCCACTGCACTTTGAATTTGAGATTGTGTCACTTGATAATATTGACGCATATCGCCCAGTGCCGGTAAAAAAATATCGGTAGAAATCAGCCCTCCTGTTGATAAACATACGATAAGTATAATGAATGGTAATGTATATTTATGTTTCATCAGGAAAGTCACACTTTTTATTTAGGTATTAAATATTATTTAATTAAATATAATTATATTTTATGCTTATATATGCAAATAATAATTATTAAAAGTGTTATTATTTTACTTTATAAAAATATTATTTTTTTATAGACAGCATTTTATTTTACAAACTTCACGAGCTAAAAAGTTACCCCCTAAATAAGCTCTCCTATACAAATACTTTGCCGTAATATTCCGTTGCTTTTTTCATTGATATTATAAGCAAAAGCATAATTTCTCTCTCCACGGCAACAGTCTCACTTTCTATACAATATCCATCAACGTTGATCGACAAAACGTAAAGCAGAAAAACAATCTCTAACGTATCTACCCCAAAATCACTATGGTGGCACATAACACAACAATAGCTTGAAGCCCCTATCAACACAAATAATTATGGAAAAAATCTTGATCTATCCCCTATACCATAAAATATAATGCTTTCTCTGCAAACCAACTCACAACCAAATATATCTTACTCATTTCATAAAACTCTTCATCTAAGATAAATATCAAAAAATTACCGTGTAACATATTAACAAATATGATGTCATAACAATTCAATAAGCTTTTTATTTAACTTAATCCATAATCTTTTATAACACTATGAATGAACGTTACTGATATTTATTTTTATCTTTAAATGCGCCTTCTAATCTCATTTTATAAATATTCTTCCCATAAAAACAGTAACACTTTTATAAAAATAAGCAGATATACCCCCTACTTTATAAGCTAGAAACCAATAAACGATAGTATACAATTTTTTTAAATTATTCTCTCTCATGAGAAATTCTATGATAATATGATAATAGTATACGGATAGACCGCCTTTTTTCAGACATAAGTGAGGTCTTTTGAATTGTATAGCCACATTTTACTTCTCATAACAAACATTTGTTTAAAGTATTTTCCTATTCCTTTTTGGCTCATATCTATTCCTTTTTGGAACATAATTAGCAAAAAGGCATTGTATCTCCAGCATATTCAAGGAGATAAAACATGGAAACTCGCATTCCT
>NZ_JBHIQP010000019.1:0-18431 GCF_042196625.1 Bartonella sp. AC535YNZD
AAAGGTGAAAACCAATCACAAGCCTTACCATCATCTTTTAATTCAGCTTTCCGACTTTCAAAAGCATCTACGGCAATGTCTTTTAAGTAATGAAGATTGCTTATTGCCTCACGCTTTTGTTTATTGCGTTCTTTAATGGGGTCACGCCCCTCACGTAAAACCGAACGCCACCCAGTTGCCAATTCACGGGCTTGTTTTAAAGAGACATCTCGCAACGCTCCCAAGCCCATTTCACGACGACGTCCGTGAAGGGTATACCGTAAAATCCATTGAGCACCTCCATCTTTACGCTTATGAAGTAACAAGCCAGCACCATCATTATATTTGCCAGCCCCCAATGTTGCGACAGCCCTTGGCACTTAAGACGATTCATAAGAGCCATTTTAAATCCTTTCTTATACAAATTTGATCCACACATTCATCCTACTTGTTATGTGCAAATGAGTGGTTTTGATTGAAGCAATATAAACTGATTTAAAATGAGACAATCTTAGGTTATTCGGGACTCTCATTCAATATGAATAACGATAGATTATCATTATAAATCAATATGTTGTATCTTTAAGGAGAAAATTAGTTCCTTTATATGAAGTGATCAATGATCGTTCAGGTGATGTGGTGAATTTTTTTCGGGTGTTGCAACGCCATTATTACTCTTTCATGGATCTGTTGGAGTTCCAGGTGAGTAGCCGTGAGGCGTTTGAACGGTTACGCACCCAAGATCCCAAGACCCTGACAGATTTAGAGCGGGCATTGCGGTTTTTATATCTGCAGCGGTTGAGTTTTGGTGGCAAAGTGGCAAAACAGACGTTTGGAATTGATCCACACCGTGGTGCACGGTTTAATAGTCTCAAACTTGAAGCCTCCTTAAAGCTTATTTACCGTCGTTTAGCAGGTGTGACCATTGAACATTTAGATTGGTTTGAGTTTATTAGGCGCTATGATCGTCCCAACATCTTGTTTTACCTTGATCCGCCTTATTGGGGTGTTGAGGATTACTATGGCAAGGATTTGTTTAAGCGAGAGGATTATCAGAGGATGTCCACACTGCTTGCACAATTAAAGGGAAAGTTTCTTCTGTCACTCAATGATGTGCCGGAGATTCGCAAAAGCTTTAGCCCATTTAAGATAAAAGAGGTCACCATATCTTATACATGCAGTTCAAATAATCCAATTCCAGCTCAAGAGCTCATCATCTCAAATTGCGACTTTTAGCAAAGGAGAAAAAGCTGCCTTAAAGGGTCTTTAAATGATCTTTGAAAGGTCTTTGAAGACCCTTTGAAAACCCCTTTAATTTTTTAAAAAAGACGTGAATTTTAAAAATGAATTGCTGCAAAACCTGCTGACAAGCTACATACAAGACATATAGAATCAATAATTTATAGCACGACAAAAGTGCTGTGGCGGAGGGGGTAGGAATGCTATATTTATATAAAATCAATAGATTATATAGAAGTTCGGGAATTTTGATTCCGTTGATTCTTTTAACTTATTTTCTGCCTATCCCGAACCTTTTTAGAGCTTATTCTCGATCATTTAGTTCTAAATTTATCTTTTATTTTCTCTTCTTTCAGATATTAAGAAAGATGGCTGTGAGAGAAGGAATTGTGTTAGAGATCTGCTAGGGTTATTGTGTTTCAAAGGTTGCTTTTTAACACCTTTTGAACTATATTACCACCTTATTGTAAGGTAGGAGTATAGTCATGGCTACAACTGTTAAACTATCTGATGATCTCATTAATGAGGCTAAGCGTTACGCGTCTGTTTATAGCCGCTCGGTTCCTAAGCAAATTGAATATTGGTCGCGTATGGGCAAAATAGCCGAAGAAAATCCAGATCTCTCCTTTCAATTTATTCAAGCAATCTTACTTGGACAACAAGAAAATGCACATGGCGATGTAACAGCATTCGAATTTGGCTGAATCTATGCAAGTTTTACAAACCCATTCATTTAAAAAAACTGTCAAAAAACTGCATGCCAACCAAAAACAAGATCTAGATCAAGCTGTTCGCGTCATTATGAAAACGCCCACCATTGGTCAAGCCAAAACAGGTGATCTTTCTGGTGTTTTTGTCTATAAATTTAAAATGGCCAAGCAATTGACGCTGCTTGCTTACAGCTATGAAGATCACACGATTACTTTGACCTTGTTAGCACTTGGCTCTCATGAAAATTTTTACCGAGATCTTAAAGCATAATATATTTTACAACTTGATAGAGGCACACAGCATTAATTTTACTAAAGTTCTCCAGTGCTAGAGGTATTAAACCAAAATTTATAGACATGATCAAGCTATATTGGGCACCTAATTGCGGCATAATATTTTTAGCTAAACCGATTGGAGGACTTTGCAGCAAAGGAGTACAGCGCTCATCTGCTATTACATACCTCTAACTTGAGTTAAAAACAAAGCTCTTCCGTACACCCCAACAAATGGCTTTGTCATGATAGAACTTTATTAGATTATAGGTAAGTCAGTAGCATCTGTTATAAATTTAACGCTTCGCACTTTCCTCGGTAAATTCAAGCCGCAAAATACTAAATACAACTAAGTCCTATAGCTCAATGCGCACATAATCATGCATGGTGTTTCTACGCTCAACAAGTTACACCTCAGTTCTCTTGCGCAAATACGAATAAGAAGGGTTTAATTTGCTAATTTTAGCTCAGTCTTAAGTACAACGTCTGGAAAGGCTACACGTGCCTGCTGCATCAACGTAATATTAATGCCATAGAAAAATCCCTTACTATCTGCTATAGCTTCATAAGGATTGCCTATAATGTAAAAAATGAAAAATAATATAAAATAAATTTACAAAAATGATTGACTAGGATATTAAAGCACGATAACGATTCATGCAATGCAAGTCCGCAAGAGGAGATAAGGTATTGCATTTTAATTGAAGGTTTAGTTTTTAAGGAAAGTAAAAGCCTTATCCAACTAAAGCTCCGTGGGGAGGGGGCCATTACATGCAAGAACAAACATTTGTAAATTATAAGAAAAATGCTTATGAATTGGGCGTGGAGCGTTTACGCTCTATGGAATTGGTCTAGACCCCTTCAATTCTTGAAGAAATGGCCGATATTGCCCCTGATCTCGCAAAATTCATCATCTCTTTTGTGTATGGAGAAATTTATGAGCGACCTCACTTAACAAGCCGTATTCGGCAGCTTGCCACCGTTGCCATCTTTGCAACTCTCGGTAATGCAAGACGGCAACTCAAATTCCACCTTACCAGTGCTCTTAATATTGGGTGTAGTCCTGCTGAGCTGATTGAAGTAATGATACAATTGGCACTTTATGCAGGGTTTCCAGCAGCCTTAAATAGTGTTTTTTGCTGCAAAAGAGGTCTTTGATGAAAAGCAACTAGACTTCATATCTAGTTGCGGCTCGCCATTAGTATGCGAGGATCGCTACGAATCTGGACTGAAGGCACTAGAACATATTGATGGCCCCGATGGACAAATGATTATTAAGACACTGGGTAGCATTGCTCCAGACTTAGCTCGTTTTGTTGTTGAGTTTGGGTTTGGTGATATCTACACACGGCATATCCTCAACTTCTTTGAACGGGAAATTATAACGGTGGCAGCGTTAGGAACTGCGATTCCACAGCTGAAGCTGCATATACAGGGTCTGCTTAATGTAGGTGGCACGCCCGAACAGGTGATTGAATTAGCAATTCACATTGCTCCTTATGCAGGCTTTCCTGCAGCGATTAATGTCGTTGAAATTGCTAAAGAAGTTTTTGCCTCACGCAAGGAGACATAGAGAAATTTATTTGCCAGCAACATCATTATTATCAAAAGCGTGATACTTACGAATTTAATTTTTTTCTTAATTTCAAGGAGAATTTAATGTCTACACCGTATCTTTTAATTACAGAAATATATCCTAAAGAAAACCAAACTCTTACAGTAGCTAAGAAATGGAGGCAGATCACAGCAGAAAAATCTGAGCAGCAGGCTACGGTGTTTGTATCTCTTGATAATAGGACTGTTCTGCAGTTGAGAGCCTTGCCCTCATTAAAACAGATTGAGAGCTTGCCGGGGATATGGGAGCTTGAATTAAAATTATTGGGAGAAGATCTTGTGAACGACTTTCGTCGTCAACTTTTGACCTATGTTGAATCGGTAAAAGTGCTCAAGCAGTCTTTGCCTAGCACACCGTATCTGCAGCTGCGTCATATTGAGGTTCCTCCAAGCCGTTTTACTTCCTACCGCCAATGGCGAGACAAAACCATTTTTGACCTTAGTACGCAAGGTATCTGAGGTTGAAGAGTTTATTGCTTATCATTCCATCATTAGTACAGAGCTGGGTGTTATGTTTCTCTCCGGTTTTTCTGTTGATCCTGAGATCTATAAGAGCCTTTTTTCTTCTCCGCGCTATCAAGAGATAATTAAAAAGGCCGGAGACAATTTTATCACGGGTGGAGAAGGTGGACTTTATACAAAAATTTACAAACGCTTTATTAATTAACAACGAACTACGGCGACAGCTGTAAAACTAAGCTGCAGCTTTTGGTTTGAGTGGAGGGTAGTGATTGCTAAAAATGAGCGCTTACTCTTCTATAATATTACCGAAAAGCCATGTATGTTTTAAGTAATGTAATTATTTTGGTAAATTTTTGCTTATATTTGATCAATAACGTAGTTACCGATTTTTAAAGCCATATAATAATTTTATGAAGAGTATGTTTTTATTTCAAATAAATCAAAGAGATATAAAAAGAGAGTTAAAATTAGTTATAATTTTGAGGCAGGGAGCACAATGAAAAATACATCTAATAAGAAAATTTTTATAGTTGGCAATAAATTTCATGAATTTAGTATACATGAAAACGTTAAGACTTTTGGGGAAATTTTAGAGATGATACGTACAAATTCCTTTGCCAATTTACCTAGTAATAGTCAACTTGTTAGCGATCAAGGGTTAACAGAAGTTCAAGCTCAAGCTCTTTATGACCAAGGACTATATCCACTCGCAGCCCACGGGATTGATATTTCTCCTCTACTACAGCGTCCACTTCGCGTTAGCCGCCTGCAAAGTCATAAGCACTACATCAGAAATGCGATTATCTCTCACCCGAAACGTTTAGATGAGCATAATTTTGAATCTCACTTAATATTGGATGAACGGTCAGAACTAATGAATGATCATCAAACTGGACAACATATACAAGGTATGGTGTTGATTGAAGCAGCTCGTCAAATGTTTTTAGCAGTTACTGAGGAATATTTTATCGGAGATAACTGGACGGAGCTGTATTACTTTGTGTTAAATAGCCTGGCTGCCAATTTTACAGGGTTTGTATTCCCTCTTGACGTTGTTTTTAACTATCGAATTAACTCTAGCGATATATCCAGATTATCTCGCCTTCACTTCGATATAACTATATCAGTTAACCAAGGCGACACGAGCGTCGCTACTCTTTCCTTTCAGTTTACTGCTTATCATGCAGAAAAACTAAAGAAGAATGAACACAAACAAGCGATTAAATTTCTTAACAAGCAAACAGGTAGGGACTCTGTCTCGCGGAAAGCTGAGAACCTTGAAAATGTTTATCTTGCGTAGAGGCATTATCTATGAAAACAATAATGTACGAACTAAGTTTGACTACACAAGGACCGACTTATCCCCCGAGCGAAGTAATGGATGAAAAGGGAAATTTTATTGTTATTGGACAAATCAATCGCATGAATTCCCATGGAGAACTTACCTCAGAGTGGGGAAGAGCTTTGGTATAAACCTCTACTGTAACTCCTGAATTCGGCAAGAATGCTCCCTACGATATCATAAAAGAACTTTCAGATCCTCTTTCTAGTAGTGATGCCTCTCTTGTATTACATACTCTGCCCTTACCATTACCATGCAATAATTATCCAGTAATATTTGCACCAGCGCAATGCCCCAATGCGAAAAATATTTATCTGCCAAGCTATGGCTTCCATGAAGTACCAATACCAGACGCTCGAAACCAAGATGGTAGAAAGATTACTGCGCCGATAACCCTTGAACAATGGTGTAAAGCGAAAGGATCCATGGAAGTTTTCGTCCCTAACGACCAACGAACAGGACATTTTCGTTTTGAATTTTTGGGGTTAATTCCTAACAGTCTTTACACAATTATGGCACTACGGCAACATGATCTGAATCCCCATGCACCTACACGACCCAGCCCACTTGGTCTTCCCAATATACTACTGGCAGATGCTGATGGGCATGCCTTTTATCAAGCAATATTACCCAATCCGTTTCCATCTGTGAACGATCCCTCTGCTAATCGAATAGTAAATATCGTCTTGCTTTGGATGAGTTATCAAATGAATCGAGGCGGTGCGATCGGATGGTATGGCTTAGGAGGGGATGTCCACGCGCAGCTAAAGCTCAAAAAAACAGGTTTCTGGGAATTCACAACAAAGGATTAATATTACGAATAAATCATATCCATGCTTATAAAGAACAAACAACATTATAAAGTATTTAATTTTTTTTGAAGGGAGAAATTAATAATGAGTCTTGCGTATGCATTCTTCGATGTAGATGGCACCCTTATTCGGAGCAAGAGTATGCTCGCTTTCCACGATTTCTGATATAAATCTTGGCTAGGTTTTTCAACCAACGCTCACCAAGAGGAATATGCAGATACTACTGCTATTTTACGTGCACACCATGATAACCAGAGTCCGCGCAGCGTAATAAACCGTCTCTTTTATGAATTTTTTGCCGGACGTGCTGTAGCAGAAGTAACAAGATGTGCAGAAACTTGGGCAAAGCGCGCGTTGATTAATCCTACTTTCTTAATCCAAGAAGTAGTAACAGAACTAAAATCCCATCATAGCCAAAAAATTGAGCCGGTCTTAGTATCCGGCTCTTTTATAGAAATTCTAGCCCCCATTGCAGAACATCTAGGTGTACCTTACATCTTGGCCACAAAACTATTGCATGATGGGCAAAAATATAATGGCCGTTTCGTCCCTCCGCAAACGATCGGCGTTGGAAAAGCGCTTGCGATTCAGGATTTTATTGAAAAACATGGTGGTGACCTTAAGAACTGCTGGGCCTACGGTGATGATATTTCCGATGAGCATATGCTGAAGCTTGTAGGTCATCCTGTCGCTGTTATTGGCGATCCTTTGCTTGAGGCGTATGCTCACAAGCATGGTTGGCGCTGTTTAAATCTACCTAAAGAATCACAAACTCTAGCATTCTCCTCTAAAAAGGTATTTCCTTTTAATGAGACGTCTTTACATGAAATATCAGTTCTTTAGTTATTCAACCTAATCACAATAAACTTTAAGGCTATCTTATTATTTAAACAATTTAATAATACTCAATACATTAAACATAATACAGTAATACATAATGCATGGCTAAAAATAAACTAGCTGAATATTAATGATTACAACTTCAGGTATAGAAAATGCTAAACGAAATGATAAAAAACACGACCGGAATTTACTCACAACAACAGAAACGTATTTTAGTCACAGGAGGCGCTCGCGGCATCGGTAAAGCAATTGTTCTAAACTTATTGAAAAATGGTCATAAGGTAGCAAGTGCAGACATCATTGACATAGAACTACCAACCTCCATCGATACGGCAAGCTTATGTAAATTGATTGTTGATATCCGCGATAAAGAAGCCATTGACTCTTCTGTCCATAAGGTTATCTTAGAATTTGGTGGTCTTGATGTCTTAGTTAATGTAGCAAGCATTTGTTATAGTGGCGATCCAGAAACAATTGATGCTCAAGAATGTGCTGAAACATTTGATGTGAATATTAAAGGAATGTTCTATATAATAGCTGCTACTTTACCCTATCTAAAAAAGGAGATTCGCGCCGATATTTAAATATTTCATCCATATGGGGTGTAGAATACAATCCTTCTTTAATTTCATATTCTTCTTCTAAATTTGCTGTAGAGGGCTATAGTGGTGGGTTGCGCTTATGGGGAATGCCACAAAATATTCGTGTTTGTTCAATCCAAGTTGATAAAGTTAATACGGTTTTTCGTCGCGATTTTAAAGGATTCCCAGAGATACCTCCAGAGAATCTTGCCAAAATGCTTCAACCAGATGACATTGCTTCTGCGGTCAACTTTATTCTTTCCTCATCTAATACCGCACAAATTTCTTCTATACGTCTCGATGCTCCACTTTGGTATCAAATATAAGGATCTATCCAATGAAAATCACGCCCAGAATAGCTCTTGTCTTAACCCTCGTAGGAACCTTTTTTTGGGGTTCCAATTTCCAAGCCACTAAGATAGCTTTAACGACTGTTTCTCCATGGACAGCTTCTTTTGAGCGGTTTCTCATTGCCGTAATCGCCATATTTTTAATTATGATTTTCAAAGAAGGCTTGCGGTGGCATGTTTTATCGCAAAATTTTATTTCTTATATTTTCCTAGGGATTATCGGTGTGGCAGGGTTTAATGGCGCTTTATTTGTTGGCTTGCAAACGTCAAATCCCATAACAGCCTCCCTCATCATGGCGACAACCCCTATTAGTGCTAATATTATTGAAGCTATCATGAATAAATCTTTCCCAACCTGTGAGAGGGTTATAGGGATGCTCATTAGCATGTTAGGGGTCTATTTAGTCATAACAAATGGGAGATTTTTGTCTAACCATGTTTCCTTTGCCAAAGGAGATATTATGATTCTTTTAGGTTCCATTGGTTGGGCGTTCTATACCGTGGGCACGCGGTCATTTGTCAAGAACGCAACCCCGCTTGAAACAACAAGCTGGACGATGCTCTCTGGCACCGTCGCCCTTGGCGTCCTAACCTTTTTATTCGAATCCCCTCTTCAAGAAACGATGTCTATGTCCGGCGCTAGTTTATTCGCACTCCTTTGGATGGGGGTTGCAGGATCAGTTTTAGCCTACCTATTTTGGAATATTGGAATAGCGATCCGAGGTCCGGGTAAGACGGCGATATTTTTCAATTTTGTACCTATTTCAGCCTTATTGGTGCAAATCCTGTTCGGCTTCATCCCTCAAATCATGCAAATCATAGGCGTTTTTGTTACGATTTTTGGAGTTCTAATCGGACAAGGCTATATATTCAGCTTACTAGGATCTAGAAAAGCCGTTCCCAATGCGCATAAAGAGTAATATACTTTTTAAGATGAATGGAAATTGGCGTGTTATTTTTCGCTTTATCGGAACAGATGTGAAGCTTGTTGATTATCAAGATTACCATTGATGAAAGGAATGAAAACAAATGACGCATAACCCCGCCCATTCTAGTGAAGTTCTAAAAGTAGCTTTTTTAGAAGAAATGGGGATAACAATACAAAAATTAGCGTACCGTCTTCATATAAAAAAATACGTATTTATTGTCAAATAATATTTTATCTTTTTTTGATATTTTTTTGTATTTTTTAAATACGTTGTGTATTGATAATATCTTATGCTTATGAATTGCTTCTTTTATATTTATATGCGTTTAAAGCTATATTATGGGATTTAGAAACGATTGCGCTGTTTTTTGAATTATACATTTATAATATTTAAAAAGGCTCTCATAATGCGTATTTTTATCTTTATAACCTATCAGTTTTTTTACTAAATGAATTTAAATTTTTTTGTGAATTTTGTTTATAATACATTTAAAATTTAATAGCCTCTTATAGGTGCTCTCTTTATAATCAATGCGTTCATTTACAGTTTAGTTATTTGAAGCTGCTGTTTTTACGCATTTTCTATAGCTGTTATATGCTTTATAGCCATGGCATCAATTTTTCATTTTCATAAGAGAAACGATAAGTAGGATAATTGTAATTTATAGACTGTTATGAAAACATCTAAAGAGAGATTGATCATTATAGAGATCAGTAAAATTCCTTTTAATAGGCTTTTGTCAGTGATGTCAGTTTTGTCAGTTCTTTTTAGACCCTCTATTATTTTTTTTGAATGGTAAAAAATTAAAATCAATATATTTCAATATGTTAATATCTTTAAAACATAACTTATATCAAGAGTACAATCTTTAAAGATAGCCAATGATGTGAATTGATTAAAACTTGTCAGTTATGTGTCAGTAAATTGAACTGACAAAAGTGATCATTTTAATGAGTCATTAAAACGTGTCTTATGAAAAGCATATGAAATTAAAAACTGATTACGTTATCAAAATCCTTTTTATGAATTTTATCAGTTCTTTTGAATGATAACCTTATGATTTATAGAATGATTACAACGTGCTTTATGAAAATCATGTGATCCTTTAAAGCCTTTCAAAAGATGGTTTGTAACTCATAAGAAATGCTATCAAGATCATTAGGTTATGAGTTTTGGGGGTGTTTTTTGTACGTATTATTTTATTTTTTAATCCAAAATAAAAATCATTATATTTCAATGCGTTAATGTTTTAAAGAAACAACCTATATTAAATACAATCTATAATATATATAAAAAGGGGTTTTGTAGGGGTTTTGGGGGTTTTAAGAACCTACAAAACCTATAAGTAATATAAGAAAATGAATATACATAACTCTTTTTAAACAAAGCTTTTGAAAACAATAAAGCTATCATTTTAGATTACGGTATAACCTCTTAAAGGCAATGTAAAAGAAGCCTATTCACTTTAAGATGGGATTTCTTTTTAGAATAACGCATATAAACACTCCTTTTAGAGATTGTATCTAATCAACTTAACAAAAAGAGGTATAGATTATGGTTATAAGCTCTATACCCCTTATGCGTTTATCATACCCATTATGTGAGCATGCTTTATAAGTTATTCAGTTTCTCTTAATACCAAATTTGGTAAGTTTTTCACGATTTTCATGGTTTCTAAACTTACGGTAATAACCCTTTGAAATAACTCTAGAGGGTAGGCAGGGTTGCCAACGGTTTCAACAGCATAGCGATTAGCATCATTCACAATACCGCTCTTTTTATCTGTTTTAACGCATTGACGCCCCATAACCCATTCAAGAGCGGGTTTACCATTGACTATATACTCATAAGCTTCCTTAGGGATATCTGTCATTGTAATATTGCTATTATAAATAACTGTTGATTTATCCTTTTCGGATTTTCCTTTCTCTTTAGCTGCTTTTGCGAATTTCATTTCAGTCACATAATAAAACTTTTCGGGATTAGAGATCTCTGTCTGTTTTGGATTACCCTTTTTAAAGGTCACTGGATAAGGTTCTATGCTTTCGTAATTCACGTGCAAATGACCCAGTTCACGCCCTGCTGTCACAAACTTCCAAAAATCATCAGCACTCTTTACACAAGGGATACGAGGCAATTCTTTGCATAAATTATGTGCATAACGTGTACGATAATCTTTTGAATGGAAAATCCCATAAACATAATAGAATAGATCATCTTTAGTGATAGTTTCATTAGGATAAGCGGCTTTAAAATGGTCTAGACCTTCATCAGTAATAGCATCACGTCTCTGTAAACCAGCTGTTTTGTTTTCCTCTATAGAGTTTGTAAATAAATAGGATTGTCTCTCACTTTTATTTCTCTCTTTTGAAAATATAACATTTTCGTAGATATATCTTGGAAAGCATTGACTGTTATCAATTACACATACGTCAGGCAAATTCTTAATCATCAATACAGAAAAGCCACTTCGTGCTCCCATAGAAGAAACTTGTATTACCCTATTTTCAACCACTTTTCCTATTGGAAATATCCGTGGCATTCGGTAAACACCATCGTTGAGATCACGATTATAATAGAGCCATTGCTTGGTAAAAGGACGATAAAGGCTTTGCGTGAGGCAATCATCTTCAAAGTTAAAAATCTTTCCTTTTTCTAAGTCTCGTTTGAGATTATGGCTCCAACTAATTTTGCTTTCATCCGAATTGATAAAATTATTTACAGCATTTTTATGTATCTTGCGATCAACATGTCCATAAGCATTATTAAAACGTTCCACTTCGTTATTATAGAACGTAATCATATTACTCATGTTGTTAGCTAAAGCTTTATAACTTGAGTGATAAACCCAAAGATCACGACTGGTCATAATACCACGAGAATAAGTCTCAAAGAGCTTTGTGCTATGAGGTTTCTTATCACCTATAGCTAAGAATGTTTCAAAACTGTTATCACGTTGGTTAATCCAATCACCATGTTCATCCGGTGTAATTATTTGCCAGCCTTGTTCATGGGTAATACCATCAATACTGTAAAATTCGTCAAGGATCTCAAGTTTCCTTTTAGTTGTAAGATTACTACCAATGTCGTGATAGTAAATTTTACATGATTCAGTCACATTGGGCTTTTTGATAAAGAGCGTTATAGCGATACCGGTCATACTACCATTGCCGAAAATATTTTCACCTTCTTGAGCCACTCCATTGCTTAACATATTTTTGCGAAGATCCCCTCGTAAATTAAGCACATAAATACTCGTAAATTCTTTGGCTAAAGATTTTCGTAAACTGTCCATTGTCGATTTTTCTATATAACCAGAGCCAGAAACAAAGCCGATTACCCCAGCATTATCAATACGGTCGCTTGCCCAGCGTATAGCACGAATATAACTGTCATAAAGCGCTCGTATATTCGTTACTTTAGATTGAGCAGCGTAGGTTTCACGAATACGATTATCTAGGATAGGATAAGGGGTGTTTTTTGCATTATCGTTTTCATTCTTTTGTCCTACTGAATAAGGGGGGTTACCAAAGATAACTTTAATATTTAGATTTTTCTGATGTTCCAAATATTCACTGTTTTCTTTGAGTATACCGTCGATCAAGTTTTTTTCTTTAAGCGTCTGAAACGTATCAGCCAAACCAATATGCTTGAAAGGAATATATTCACCTTTCATAAGACTATGATACGTCGTTTCAATGTTAATCGCTGCTATGTAATAAGCGAGTAAGACAATCTCATTGGCATGGATATCATGACGGAACTTGTATTCCATATCCTCTGGTTTGATGAGATTAGATTGTAAAAGCCGTGTGATAAAGGTTCCAGTTCCAGTGAAAGGGTCAAGAATAGAGACACCCCGTGACCCTAAGCTTTTGCCAAATTCATTCCGCAACACATCATCAACAGAATGAATGATAAAATCAACAACCTTAACGGGCGTATAAACAATTCCAAGCCTATCCGTGGTTTTCTTAAATGCCTTGGCAAAAAAACTTTCATAAAGTTTGATAATAAGATTCTGTTTGGCATGCGTTTTGGTAATGCCTGCTGTACAGAACGTGACACTTTTGTAAAATTTATCAAGATTTTTCGTTTTCTCTTCGATATTGGTTTTATCCAATTCAGCTAAGATTTTTTCCATGGCTTGCGAAATGGCATTGTTCCGTACAAATTCATTGCCATAAAACAAGGCTTTAAATACGGGACGCGTGACAAGATGCTGTGCAAGCATCTCAATCGCTTCCTCTTGCTTGATTTCACTGTTGACGTTGTTCTTTAATTCCTTATGAAAGGCATCAAAAGCATGAAAGGCTTCACTACTTTCATCAGCAAGTAGGTTTTGAAGATGCGTAATATGGTTTTGAGCAATCTCAGCAACATTACCCGCCCAATTTTCCCAATAATCCGTGATTTTAAAACTATCCAGAAAAATGGCTTTGACAAAATCAAAAAATTCAGAACGGGGGAATAAGTCTCCTTGTCCTCCAGATACCGATTGAGATTTGCTTTCTGCTGTTCCAATGCTATGCCCAGAACTTTCTGCTTTTGATGGTATTGAGATCTCATCAACCGTTGTGGTGAGTTCTTTTAATTCATCGGCACGCTTAATCTCTATAATCTCAATCGTATGGCTGCTATCTTGTCCTAAAGACATTTGATTAATTGTTCTAGCAAGTCTCTCATCATGAGAATGTAAAGCATGCAAAACTTGCCAAACAACACGGTATCTCTTATTGTTTTTTAAAGCCTTTTTGGCTTCTAAGCGTGAAGGAATGATAATGGGTAAAATGATATAGCCTGTTTTCTTATTTGGAGCACGACGCATCACACGCCCTACCGCCTGTATCACATCGACTTGGCTATTGCGCGGGTGTAAAAACATGATGGCATCAAGAGCAGGGACATCAATCCCTTCAGACAGACACCGAACATTGCTTAAAATCCGACAAACATTTTGCCCCGCATCTTCTTTAAGCCAATCCAATTCTTCATTGCGTTTTTTGACACTTTGCGTCCCGTCAATATGTCTTACTTCGCAGTTTAGAAAGGGAACGGTTTGAAGGAAATCATCAATATGAGATTTGATAATTTTATTGAAGAGCTTTGTAATATGTTCAGAGGTGTTGATATCTTTGCAAAAAGCTAAAGCACATTGCATGGGCTCTGTATCATCATCATCAACAGCAGCTTGCTTATCTATTTTGGTAAGGGCTCTATAACAGCCAATAATTTTTGCCGCATCATCTAAATCAATTTCATGGTTTTCATTGGCAATAATCTCTTGTATGGCTGGTGTGATATAGGTTTCATTAATACCCAAGACCACAATCTTATAAGGAGTTAACAGTTCATTATCGACAGCTTCCGCGAAGGTATAATGATGAAGTTGTTTTCCAAAAAGCGTTTCATCGTCCATAGATGCGAGAACGGCATTAATCTCATCAGCGCGCCTTTTAGCAGTGTCACTAAAGATTTTAGGCGTTGCTGTCATATACAGACGTTTTTTGCCCCAAATGATGCTGTTATCGTGAACCTTGATAAAGTCAGATTCATTGTCTTCACTTCCCAATGAAGCCCCCGTCGTACGGTGTGCTTCATCACAGATGATCAAATCAAATTCGGGTAATCCATGATCTTTTTGTGCATCCGAAATCACTTGGATAGAATGGTAAGTTGAAAAGACTACCGTCATTGCATCTGCTAGGTTTTCACAAGCTTCTTTGGCAAGGGCTTGAGCATCCGTAGTAGCAGGGAGAACAAGATCTGATGTTTCCATACCAACAATATCATCTTGGTTTTTGCGACGCTTGCCTACTTTCGTATCCGAACACACAGCAAAGGAACGCAACGGGATTTGTGCATCGGCTGTCCATTCACGGATTGTTTGTGAGACTAAAGCCAGAGAAGGCACCAGAAACAAAACACGCTTTCCTTTCCCAGCAAGGGTTTCTGCTATCTTCAAACTGGTGAAAGTTTTGCCCGTTCCACATGCCATAATCAGCTTGCCACGGTCTGCTTCTTGTAAACCTTCACAGACTTTCTTGATGGCTTCTTCTTGATGGGGACGAGGATTTTTTGTTGATTTTAGAAAAACTTCTTGTTTTGTAGCAAATATTTGCCAATCTATCCGACTGTTTTCCATATGACGAAGGTCAATGCGATAAACGGGTATCGCTTGTCCTTTAATCATGGCATTCACATTGTCACTTAATTCCACTTCCGTACTATCAACGAGAAGACGATATTTAAAGATGTCTTTTCCAGATGCCGCGATAAAGCTATCAATATCCTTTTTACTGATCTGATGATCTGCTTGATAAAACTTACATTGAATAGCGACATAGCCCTCTTGATGACGAAGCTTGGCAACCAGATCAATACCGATATCATTTTTATTCCAACCTTCACGCTCTTTAGCCCATTCATAATAGCTCTCAACTTTTTCGTATCTCCCATAGTGGAGAGGGTCATACATAAGATATTTTGTCACAAAATCTTCAAATACTTTCCCCCGTAGAGCCTTTGATGTTGCCTGTTCACGATAGGATTGTAAAAGGGAACGTAAAGTGACGTGTTTGTTATCATACTTAATAGATTGCAGCATATTGTAATAAAAATCCCTTGCCTTATGAGATGATCAATAACCATCAAAAGAATCAAAACGAATTCAATCAAATTGACTTAAAGCAAATAACGATAAAAATGGGAAAAAACTGCTAAAAAAAGCCGATATTTTTTCAAAAGGTTTTTTTAGAAGCTGTTTATCAACAGCCCATGACATGGAGTAGATCAGCAAAGTAGTAAAATTTGCTATTCGTTTTATGATAAAAAAGACAAATGAACTATGTGCTTTAAAATATCAGAATGAGTATTTTGATGAGTTTTATTACGAGTTTTGCTTATAGGTTTTGAAGGTGTAAAAACCGTCAAAACCCCCTCAAAACGTATATTATTAGTTGAATTTATAGATTGCATTATCAATAGAGGTTGTTTTTTTAAGATATGTAAAATCTTAACACATTGAAAAATAATGTTTTTATTTTTTATCGTTTTTTTATCTAAAAGGGGCACCCCTCAAAACTCAAAACCCCGTCAAAACCTATAGAGATTGTATTTTGGATATCTTTGATACAAGGTAAAAGGAGCATGTTTCTTCTTTAAAAAATGATAAAACAAAAAACCTCAAAGATAATTCGTAAACCCTCTGTTGGTACGATAAGATCTTTGAAGGTTTTAAGAATAACAAAAGATTACAATGACTTCATTGTTTTATGCTGTTGTTTTTAACGAAAGGATTCCATTCATAGCGTATGGTAGGTCGACCGCTTTGAGAGCTATTTTCCACTGATATTTGACGAATATGATTGGAACGACATAAGAGCTCTAAAGCTTGCTTAACGGCTCTATTATCTGTTAAACTGATCCAACTTCTTTGATGAATATCACGTAAAGTAAAGACATCGGGTAAATGATCACAGCGCTCGACAATCAATTTTGCCCCCTCTGTTGCTAAGCTATCCGCCGCCGCATAGAGCCTTTTGACATGACTTAACAAATATTTTTCCCATCGCAAGGCTGTTTGAAGAGCATCTTTATTGATTTCAAAACGCCCCCCTTCGGTTAATTCAAAAATCAATGCAAGACTTACTATGGTTTTAGGCATTTTCAAAAGATGCGATTGTAAGCTTTCAGAAAGGTTATTCTCTTTGGCTTCTTTAAAAATCTTTTGCATCCATTCACGAAAGATCTCTTGAGCTTCAGCAGAAAAGCGCATCACAAGAGGGTGTTCTGGTGAACCAAGGGGGTTATCATAAAGAGAACGAAATGCCCCTTCATAAGTTTCCCATGCCTCTTGATTGGGCGGTCTATCAACCCATTTCCAATCTTTTGTCTCATCGGGAAAGACAAGCATTTGAAAGCGTTGTAAGAAACCATCATTGCCTTTGCCATATAAAACATTGCGTATAAAGGGCAGAATGCGAGAGGGTTGAATGCCCCCTATAATAGAGACGGTTGCATTGGGAATAAAAATGGTTCCACGCCCAATCCGGTCATAAGTAAATTGACCATCTCCATTAAAAGCTTCCAAATAAAAGGAACGGTCTGTTTGATATTCCTTCCGTTCCATATCTGTTAAGAAACCGGATAATTCATCACGCACCATCAAGAGACCACGGGGGTTTTCTTTTAAAAGTTCCCCAAGCTTTTCAACGGTCACATCATTGACAATAAAACGAGAGACATCATCATCACGCGCATTGTCTTTAGAGAGGGTTTCAGACAAAAGAGCATGGGCTGTTTCAAGATCTCTTTTTTTATTGCTTTATGGGCTTGTTTTTTCTTTTCAGACTTGTCTAAAGTTTCAAGTATCTCTTCAATTTCTTGTCTCTCTTTCTGCTTTAGCCAGTCTTTATACCATTTCTTTTGAAGGCAAGTGATAGGAGTTAAAGCGGCTTGCATGGTAGGTGTTTTCATGGTTGAAGGTTGACCAATAAGAGCGCCCCAGAGATTAGGGACAATCTTCCAATCATCATGTTGTTTTGGAGCAATCCGCACGCCATTGCCGATGAGAGCAGCCAAGCCACACAAAGCAGCGACAGCCACAAAATCGAGAGGCGCTTGTTGACGGTCAGAAACGTCATAAATATAGCGACTTAAAGTTAAAGGCATTTGCGCAGCATGAAAAGACTCGACGGGTAAGAGAGTATATTCAAGTGGTTTTAATTCCCCCCAACCGTTTTGTTGCAATGCTTGTTTATAAGGAATGGCTTCTAAACAAGTCTTATCATTTAAAGAGCCATTATCGTTATCATTGCATGAAACATTTTGATTGTTGGTATCTATAATATTGTTTTTATTCTCTCTCATTTATTTATACCTTTTAGTATCAAAACATCATTGAAATCTAGACCGTAGGGGGCTTGCATGATAAAAACCTCAAAGCCTTGTCTATAGGCACGTGCAGCGAGGGTAAAACCTGCTTTACGCCCCGCATCATCGCCATCCATTGCAATTGTCAGACGGGCTTTGGTTTTGGGTAAATTCACATGCATCATGCCATGAGTTGAAAGGGACGCCCATAAATTCACGGGCTCTGTTAACAACCCAGACAGTAGAGCCAGGCCGGTTTCAATGCCCTCACAAATGACCAGATGTTTGGGATTGTCTTGGCTTAAATGCACAGCACCACCCGTGACAGATCCCAACATAGCTTTTTCTGGTTTTTGATCTGTTTTGCAGCCATTGTCTTTTAAAAAGGTTCTATGAATGGCAAAGGAACCAGCCCCCTTAACA
>NZ_JBHIQP010000020.1:0-17677 GCF_042196625.1 Bartonella sp. AC535YNZD
TTCTATAAAAAACAATATTTTATCATATAAATTCTCATGTGATAAATTATGAGTCTAATTGAGAGCGAATGAGAGAGGAGAGAGAGAAAGTTATCCACAGATCATGGGGTTATTCACCCCATATCTTAAGATTGACCAGTGACATAAGCCGCCCATTTATCCATATAAACGCGGCGCTGTTCTAGATAGTCAGTACGACGATAGGAGCGCTCTACTTGTCCTCCTACTGTATGACTTAGAATAGTTTCAGCGACCTCATAGGGGGCATCGGTTGTTTCAGCAAGCCAATTGCGTAAACTAGAGCGAAAACCATGCGGGCAGGCTTCAAGTCCAATACGTTTCATATATTGAGCCATACACCTATGCGCGAGGGGACCACGACCTGTTGCAGAAAAGAAGAAATCATTGCGTGATAAAAGGCGCGCTTGTTTTAAAATTTCTAATGCTTCTGATGATAAAGGCACGCGAAACTCTGTTGTGGTATCACGCTTTCCTTTCATATTCTCAGCAGGAATAGTCCAGATATCGCCATCAACTTGATCTTTATGGATATGACATAAAGGAAAAGTACGAACGCCTTTCAGAATAAGCAAACGTAAAGCCAGTTGTGTCATTGTTGTTGTTTCGCAAAGTGTTTTATAAAAAGCCGGAACCTTTCTCCAGTCCATAGCTGGAAAATTTTGCGTTTTATGGCGTTGTTTGCCTAAGAGCGCGCGTGCTTTTTCTGTTGCTTGTAAATCAACATTCAAACCTAATGCAGCCGCATGTTTAAGACAAAGATTAAGACGTATCAATGCTTTCTCTGCTGTTGCAGCTTTTGTATGCCAAATAGGGGCAAGAGTATTGCGTATCTCTGTTTGAGTAATCTCTGAAACGGGTAGACAGCCTAATTTAGGGAGAATATAAAGACGTAAAGGTGAAAACCAATCACAAGCCTTACCATCATCTTTTAATTCAGCTTTCCGACTTTCAAAAGCATCTACGGCAATATCTTTTAAGTAATGGAGATTGCTTATTGCTTCACGCTTTTGTTTATCGCGTTCTTTAATGGGGTTACGCCCCTCATGCAAAACAGAGCGCCACCCAGTTGCCAATTCACGGGCTTGTTTTAAAGAGACATGTCTTAAGGCACCCAATCCCATTTCACGGCGTTGACCATGAATGGTATAACGATAAAGCCATTGAGCACCTCCATCTTTACGTTTGTGAAGAAGCAAGCCCCGGCACCATCATTATATTTTCCAGCCCCCAATGTTGCGACAGATCTTGCATTAAGACGGTTCATAAGAGCCATTTTTTACACCTTTCTTATACAGTTTTTACCCACACACCAGCCCCGCTTTTGACGTGCAAGGGAATGGTTTTGATTGATTCAAGATAAACAGCTTTGAAATGAGAGAATCTTACATTATTCGAGGGTCTAATTCAATATGAATAACGCTAGATTATCATTATAAATCAAAGTGTTGTTTTTGTATGAAGCGTGCTTTATAGACAAATGTTAGAAAACCCTATTCCCTTAATTTTACTCAGGCACGACTAACTTAAAAGTCAGTAAAAACAATAGGCTACATATAACAAAGAAGAGTGTGGTGCCCAGACGCGGATTCGAACCACGGACACGCGGATTTTCAGTCCGCTGCTCTACCAACTGAGCTATCTGGGCATGCTTCATAAAAAATATAAAGCGTTTGCGGTTATAACATTAAAATTTTCTCTGTCCAGTCATCAAAAGAAAAATAATTGATTTTTTAATAAGTTTATCTCCCTATTCTAGAGCGTTATCAATGAATTTTTATCATAAAATAAATTTGATAGGTATATTGGACACTTTAGTGTATTGTTATTAGAAGGCTGTCTTATTGTGGTGATGATACGAAAAAAAATTAAAAGAATCAATCGAGAAGCATGATTAAGAAAGATTTTTTTATAAAGTTTCTATGAATCTTAAGCATACGCAATAATAGACAATATTTTTGACTTTTTTCTAAAAAGATTATTGATTAGTCTTTATAATAATTTGTTTTTCTTTATAAAGAAAGAAAAACATCTAAAAGGGGAGAAATAATGATAATGTTACAAAAACCAAGTAGTCGTCCCAATAATACTAATTTTTCTTCAGGTCCTTGTAGCAAACGGCCTGGTTGGACTCTTGATGTTCTTAAAAATGCATTAGTTGGGCGTTCGCATAGATCGAGAGAAGCAGAATTAAAACTTGCTGAAGTTGTTGATTTAACCCGTGAGATTCTTGAAGTTCCTTCTGATCATCGTATAGGAATTATGCCGGGTTCAGATACCGGTGCTGTTGAGGCCGCTTTATGGTCTTTATTAGGTGAGCGTGGCATTGATATGGCGGCGTGGGAAAGTTTTGGGTTTGGGTGGAATAAAGATGTTGTCGAGCAATTAAAGCTTTCTGATGTGCGTCGTTTTGAAGCTCCTTATGGTGAAATACCAGATTTAACACAACTTGACTTTGATCGGGATGTTGTTTTTACATGGAATGGGACAACTTCTGGTGTGCGTATTCCTAATGCAGATTTCATTCCGCATAAGCGGGCTGGATTGACCATTTGTGATGCAACATCGGCAGCTTTTGCGCAATATCTTGATTTTTCAAAATTAGATGTTGTGACGTTTTCATGGCAGAAAGTTTTGGGAGGTGAAGCAGCGCATGGTATGGTGATTTTAAGCCCTCGTGCTGTTGAGAGGCTTGAGAATCATGTTCCAGCTTGGCCTATGCCCCAACTTTTCTATATGACAAAAAATGGAAAATTGAATGAAGATATTTTTAAAGGAAAGATCATCAATACACCTTCTATGCTTTGTGTTGAGGATTTCCTTGATGGGTTGAAGTGGGCAAAATCTCTAGGAGGTGCAGCGGCATTAAGAGCTCGGGTTGAGAAAAATTTTTCTGTACTTGATGCTTTTGTTCGCAAAACGCCATGGTTAGAATATTTGGCAAAAGATCCTGAAGTGCGTTCTAACACCGCTGTTTGTTTAGATATTGTGGATCCAGTGATTACTGCTTTGGATACGGAAAATCGAGTATCTTTTATAAAAGCGGTTGTGAAACGTCTTGATGAGGAAGGGGTTGCTTATGATATCGGTTCGTATCGCGATGCTCCTCCTGGGCTTCGAATTTGGGCGGGTATAACAATTGAGGCTTCCGATCTTGAAATTTTAACACAATGGCTTGAGTGGGCGTTCCAAGTTGAAAAAGCACAGCTTTAAATAATTACTGGTGATTTTCACAACGTGTTTTTAAACAAAAAAGGATACGAGAGATTATGATGATCTTTCGTATTCTTGTATCAGACAAACAGCCTCTAAATATTACATGAATTGTAAAAGATTAAGACGGGGAATGAATACTTTGTCAGGTGTTGGATACGAACAAATTAAAATCTCTAATGTTTTTACTTTTTGTAGCGAAAATGACAGATTTTAAATATTTGGGTATTTTCTTATCTTTATTATCATAAATTTGAAAATTTAATCACTTGAAGATTGAGAAAAATCTGAAATGAGGAGTCGCACTTGCTTTAAGGTTTCGTTATAAGGAAGCATTTGTTTTTGAATGCTGGTTTTTTTGACCAAACACGACGGAGAAAATTATGGCCAATGTAGTTGTTGTCGGTACACAATGGGGTGATGAAGGCAAAGGTAAAATTGTAGATTGGTTGTCTGAGCGAGCAGATATTGTGGTAAGATATCAGGGGGGGCATAATGCTGGCCACACATTGGTTATTGATGGAGTGAGTTATAAATTATCGCTTTTACCGTCTGGTTTAGTGCGTGGAAAGCTATCAATCATTGGAAATGGTGTTGTTGTTGATCCTCATCATTTTGTTGCAGAATTAAAAAAACTATGTGATCAGGGTGTACAAATTACACCAGAAATTTTACGGATTGCTGAAAATGCTCCTTTGATTCTTTCTTTGCATCGTGATCTTGATGCAATTCGAGAAAGCGGTTTATCTGGTTTAAAGATTGGTACAACAAAGCGCGGTATTGGACCGGCTTATGAAGATAAGGTGGGACGTCGTGCTATCCGAGTGATGGATTTAGCAGAAAAAGATACACTTATGGCTAAGATTGAGCGGCTTTTGAGGCATCATAATGCTTTGCGTCGTGGAATGGGTGTTGCGGAAATTGATTCTCAAGCACTTTATGATGAATTGATGCAAGTCGCGGATAAAATTTTACCCTTTATGGATTGTACGTGGCGTCTTTTAGATGAAGGGTATCGAGGAGGGAAACACATTCTTTTTGAAGGTGCGCAAGGTGCTTTACTCGATAATGATTTTGGAACTTATCCTTATGTAACGTCATCGAATACAGTTGCTGGGCAGGCATGTACAGGTTCAGGGATGGGACCTGGTGCAATTCATTATGTTTTGGGTATTGCAAAAGCTTACACCACACGCGTTGGAGAAGGGCCGTTTCCGACAGAGCAAATAAATGATATTGGTGAATTTCTGGGAGTGCGTGGACATGAATTTGGTGTTGTAACGGGTCGAAAGCGTCGATGTGGTTGGTTTGATGCTGTATTAGTACGTCAGATGGTAACAATTTGCGGTGTGCAAGGGATAGCATTGACAAAACTTGATGTTTTGGATGGTTTAGATGAAATAAAAATTTGTATTGGTTATGAGCTTGATGGTAGAAGAATTGATTATTTACCTTCTTCCATGGGAGCTCAAGCTCGGGTGAAGCCTGTTTATGAAACATTAGAAGGTTGGAAGGAAAAAACAGCACATGCGCTGACGTGGGAAGATTTACCTGCGCAAGCTGTTAAATACATACGCTATATTGAAGAACGGATTAATACAAAAGTAGCTTTATTATCCACGAGTCCAGAGCGTGAAGATACTATTCTGATTACAGATCCCTTTGCAAATTGATGGTTGTTTTTAGATTTCTATATATGTTCTCTGTTCGTTTTTGTATCTTTTTACAAAAAAGTTTTTAAGAGCACGTAAGAGAAAGGTGCAAAATAGCATTGTTTATTTTTCATATTCATTTTACATTATTGCGATAGTTGTACCAATATTAAATGGCAACCAATTTAGAAGGCTAAAATAAAGTTTTTTGGCTTTACTATTGATTTTTTCTCAGTTTAAGAGAGATTATAGAGGAAATGGTAGATTTCGTTGGAATCTTAAAAAAGACAATTAATGCACAAAATAATATTACACCACAAGTGCGTAAGCGGATTTATAAGCGGGCTATCGAAACACTAGAACATCAATTTGTAATAGCAAAAATCCCACAAGCAATAGCGGATGAACAAAGAAAGATTCTTCGAAGTTCTATCGCAACCGTTGAAGAAGAATATTTAGTAGTTGAAAAGAAATTGCTTTCTTCAGTCATTGGGTGGAATCCCACAAATATAAATGAAGATAAGAAAGTTACAAAAAAAGTTATATTACCAAAGAATAATGAATTTTCAATGGTAAACATAAAAAGAAAGCAGGATTTTGTTGCACGTTCAAAAGATAATAAAGTATTTGATAAGCCTTATGTATCAGATGTACCAGATGCAGAGCCTGTTAATATGGGGGCTTATTTCTCTTCTCAGCATGTTAATAGCTGTACGTTAAAGGGTTCTCCCTCGCAGGAAGATAATCCGCATATTGTTTCGCATATTTTTTCCCAGGCTTTACGTCGCGCTAATAAATCACTGGTGCAAAGGCGTATTGTGATAAGTGTTGTTTCTGTTGTTAGTATTGTTGTTTTAACGGTTGGTATTTTTTTTGTTGGTGAGCGTGTATTTATATCAAATGATCATCAGTTGTTGGGAGAAAATCTTCAAGCTTCTCACAGAGTTCCAAAGGCACTTTCGGTTAAGAGAAAGTTAACACAACGCTTATTAGAGGATGGGAGTGAAATTGATGTCGGTTTAAAACAAGCGACAGATTCTTCGGATGAAGAAGGAATCTCAACAGTTGTTTCTAGCAATTTGCAGTCGCTTGAAAAATCGGGTGAAGCTGTTTTTTATCAAGCACGTACAAATTATGATGCAGAAAAGATGGCAACCGGAAGTGTTCGCTGGACGCTTATAAAGGAGTCTTATGTGAAGGGGGCTCCAGAAGAAACAACTATACAAGGTGATATAACAATTCCTGATGAAGGGATATCATTACGATTAATTTTACGTCGTAATACCGATCAGTCATTTCCTGCTGCGTATATTATGGACCTTATTTTTATTCTTTCGGATAAATTTTCAGGTAAAGCTATAAGCAATGTTCAAGCATTAACCTTTAAAGCAAGTGAACAATCCATTGGACTGGCTTTAACAAGAACTATTGCTGCAAAGATTAACGATGACTTTTTTCTTGTCGCATTGAGTGGAAATCATCCATTTCTTGATCGAAATTTACAATTGATGCGAGAATTAGATTGGATGCGTTTGGTGTTAACGGATAAAAACGGGCGTATAAGTGAATTAACCTTTGCAAAAGGACCAACAGGTAAGTCTATTTTTAATGAAGTTATTGGACAATGGATTGCACAACAAGATAAGTTAACAGTTCTTGGTCAAAAAAATAAAACATAGATGCAAAAAAATAAACGGCTGTGAAGAATTTTCTATATCTGTTTCTATCAATTATACCAAATGCGCTCAACAAAGCCTATACATCAATAACTCAAAAAATTAGATAGGCTAATTTACCCGTATAAAGCCAATATATGCCTTTTTTCATTTTTACTTTAAGAATGTGCAAACAATTGGCTTTATACTTAATTCTAGAATTTTATACTTGAGCTTGAGATAAAGTAGAATCTTTGATAAAGTTTTGCACTTTTTCAAATGCACGCATTTCAATTTGTCTTACTCGTTCTCGACTAATATTAAATTCACCAGAGAGTTCTTCTAAGGTTAGTGGGATATCGTTTAAACGACGCGCTTTGAATATACGTTTTTCGCGTTCATTGAGATTGTCCATGGCATTTATGAGCATGGAACGGCGATTTTCTAATTCACTTTTTTCAATTAAAATTTGTTCTTGATCGTTAGATTCATCCACCAACCAATCTTGCAACTCGCTGTTTTCCCCTTCCTTTGTTCGAATCGGTGCATTGAGTGACGTGTCACCACCAAGCCTGCGATTCATTGAAACAACTTCATCTTCTGTAACATTCAACTGGGTTGCAATTTCTTTTACTTGTTCTGCGTTGAGATCACCGCTATCAAGGGCTTGAAGTTTACTTTTTATCTTACGAAGGTTGAAAAACAAGCGCTTTTGATTGGCTGTTGTCCCCATTTTCACCAAACTCCAAGATCGCAATACATACTCTTGGATTGATGCTTTAATCCACCATATTGCATAGGTTGCAAGACGAAAACCCCGTTCTGGTTCGAAACGTTTAACAGCTTGCATGAGTCCAACATTACCTTCTGAAATGACTTCCCCAATGGGGAGTCCATAGCCCCGATATCCCATCGCTATTTTAGCTACGAGACGCAAATGACTGGTTACCAGCCTATGCGCAGCTTTTAAGTCATTATGCTCACGGTAACGCTGAGCTAACATATATTCTTCTTTTGGTTCAAGCATTGGAAAACGACGGACTTCCTCTAAGTAACGATTTAAACCGCCATCACCTGTTATTACTGATAACAAATTCATATGGGCCATATAGCACCCTCCTTTTGTCTGAATTCCCTGATAAGGCAAATTCTCTGTTTCAGATAGCGAACTACCCTTGTAACCTCACTTTAGCATATTTTTGAATTTTGTTCAAAAAAAGATATTTTATTGTCAAATCTTGAGAAGGAGAAAAGTTTCAATTCATTTTTTTAAAATGCTTAATAAGTTTAGCCATATCTTGAGGCAGCGGTGTGGAAAACGACATAACTTTACCGGTAGAAGGATGTTCAAAAGTAAGACTTGCAGCATGGAGTGCATGTCGGTTGAATTGATCTATTGCATTTTTAATAATGGGATTAAGGGTATTTGACTTTGTTTTAAAAGCATTTCCATAAACCGTATCACCTACGAGAGGATGTCCGATATGAGCCATATGAACACGGATTTGATGGGTACGTCCGGTTTCCAAACGACATTCCAGAAGGCTAGCAAAAGACGTTGAGTCTGGATGAGTACCGTATTTTTCAAGCAGAGAAACATGTGTAACAGCATGACGAGCATAAGGATTTTGGCTATGAATAACAGCTTGCTTTGTTCGGTTATGGGGCGAACGACCAAGTGATGCATCAATTGTCCAGACATTACGGTGAGGTGCCCCCCAAATCAAGGCATGATAACGTCGATCTAATGCGCAGGTACGTCCATGATCAGAAAATTGAGCGCTAAGACTTTTATGGGCCAGATCATTTTTTGCAACAACCATGACACCGCTTGTATTTTTATCGAGACGATGGACAATGCCAGGGCGTTTAACACCACCTATACCAGATAAACTATTACCACAGTGGTAAATAAGAGCATTAACCAACGTACCAGTCCAATTGCCATTCCCAGGATGAACAACAAGACCAGCTGGTTTATTAATAACGATGATATGATCATCTTCAAAAAGGATGTCCAATGCGATAGCTTCAGCGCTAGGTTCTGCATCACGAAGATCAGGCATTGCCAATTCAATTATTTGGTTAATTTTTAATTTTGTTTTTGGTTCCTTTATGAGATGACCATCAATCTTAAGACAGCCTTCATGGATGAGGGCTTGCAAACGTGAACGTGAGAGCACATTATGGTATTGTTTTGCGAGCCACTGGTCAAGACGTTGCCCAAGAGCACCTTCATCCGTTATTTTCTGTATTACCATACGATTCCTATTAAGTTTTTAATAAGATTCTCTTACCAGTATGAAATTGCTTTACTATCAAGAAATTCTTTAATTCCCCAATGTCCCCCTTCACGGGCGCGCCCAGAAAATTTTACACCTCCAAAGTAGCTTCCACTGGGTAACCCATGTCCATTAACTTCTACCATACCAGAGCGTACTTGTGCTGCAATACGACGACATTTGTTGCGATCTTGTGATTGAATATAATTTGTAAGACCATACTCAGTGTTATTGGCTAAAGCGACGGCTTCTTCTTCTGTACTAAAAGCAAGAATCGAGAGAACTGGACCAAAGATTTCTTCTTTAAAAATACGCATATGAGGTTTTACATCAGCAAAGACTGTTGGACGAACATAATAACCGCGTTCCATTCCTTTTGGTAAACCAGTCCCTCCTGCAACAAGAGTTGCACCTTCATCAATTCCCGATTGGATAAGTTCTTGAATTTTATCGTATTGTTTTTTTGAAACGACAGGCCCAATATGATTTCCTTCTTGGTAGTTTGGTCCTACTTTTGTTGTTTCTGCAATATCTTTAGCTATTTTTACGGCTTTGTCATAGATGCTCTGTTCCACAAGCATACGAGTCGGTGCATTACAACTTTGTCCACTATTATAAAAGCAATGTCGTGCACCACGTTGAATAGCATCTGAGTCGGCATCAGCAAAGATAATATTCGCTCCTTTTCCTCCAAGTTCCAGACAGACTCTTTTTAAAGTTGCGCTGGCATTTTTCGAAATATCTTTTCCTGCTCTGGTTGAACCAGTAAAGCTGATCATTTCTAAATCTGGATGTGCAGAGAGGTAAGAGCCGACAGTCGCACCATCACCATTGATTAAATTAAAAACACCGGCTGGAAGTGCTGCTTCATCTAAAATTTCAGCAAAAAGCATAGCAGAAAGAGGCGCAATTTCAGAGGGTTTTAACACCATGGTACAGCCAGCCAAGAGAGCAGGAATAACTTTAAGCGTTACTTGATTCATGGGCCAATTCCATGGCGTAATTAATCCTACGACGCCGATAGGATCGTAGTGAAGGATGGCTTGCTCATTTCCCTTTATTAAAGTTTCTTGGAACGAAAACTCTTTATAAGCTTTGATAAAATTGCGAATATGAGAACTTCCGGTTGCAGTTTGCGCATTAAGCGCCATATCAATTGGTGCTCCCATTTCCATTGAAATGGTTTTTGCCATGTCTTTGGAACGTTTTTCATAGATTTCTAGAATTTTTTCAACGAATCCGAGACGCTCGCTTGGTGACGTTGTTTTCCATTTTTGAAACGCTTCTTTAGCCGCGTTAATTGCCTTATCGGCATCTTTTGTACTTCCAAGGCTAATGACAGCACAAGCCTCTTCTGTTGATGGATTAATGACGTCAAAGTCGTGAGGAGTGCTTGGATCATCCCATAGACCATTGATATAAAATTTCCGTTTGTTAAACATAATTGGCTCCCTTTTTTCTATTTGTGTTTATGTCATTATGATTATCTTAGTCTAAGCCTTTTTAAACGAGGATAACAAGGGTAATCTTATAAAAACGCGAGAAACTAGATTATATTATGGTAATTGAGCATGAAGAATTTAATAGAGCAATGCTTATATAACTATTTGTATTATCGAGACTAATTTCTTTTATGAAAAGGGAGAGAAAGAGAGGTATAGACAATTTCCTTGAAGCTTTTTTATCATGAAGTTTTTTTTCAAAACGAATGGAATACGCGCTATACGACACCATAAACTGGGTAATTTACGTCGTAAATAGGAAGAAAAAACATTATGAATATGCATTATGGCATTATTTTTTTTATTGAAAAGTAGCTATCAGCAAAAGGTTATTAACCTTCATACGATAGTCTCTATGAATTCTTTTTGAAAAGATTATTTTTCTCATTGCTATAAATTTGTTGGGTGCCATGCATAATTCGAAAACAAAATCTATTTCTACATCTTCTTTTTCTGATGATGGTACAAAAGGTGCATCAAGAGAAGATTTATCTATTAAGATTACCGAGATATTTCCTTATCCGGAAGTGTGGAAAAAGGCATTTACCCTCGGAAAAAATGTCCGTTTTACGCGTACCCCAGAAGTTGAGATTTTGCGTCGTCGTATAGAAACAGATCCAATTTTTGCAAAACAGTTTAAAATTTTTACGAAACAAGATCAAAAACAAATTACAGATATTGTACGCTGTAACAAGAAAACGAAAAATGTTCTATCCACAAAAAAAGTCATTAATCCTCAATCAATAGAGAATAAAACGTCGGTTTGTCATTCAACAGTTTTACAGCAGTTGTCACAACAAACTATTGGTATGTCACCAGAAAATATTCCGCTTAAGGAGGATAAACAAGAACATAAATTACCAGGAGAAAATGTGCTACAAAAAATGAATCCTGCTTTGCACCTTTCCAATGATGCATTTTTTGAGTGTGAATCTTTGATATTTGAATATGTGGATACTCAAACTTCAAAAGAGGATGCATCGATTGACACAAAAAATGAAATTACACCTCATATTCCTTCTGCCTTTGATGAGTCAATAACTGCTCTTTATCGTGTTCTTGAATACCGCTTTCCACAACTCTATGATTCAATTACATCAGAATCTCCAGCAGAAAGGATGCGAGGTGTTGAGCAAATTTCTGATTTAATGCATACAAATAATGATACGGCTAAAAAGTATCATTCTAAGCTTTCTGTTGAAGATTGTGTCCATACGCAAAGTGATGCAGAAGCGTTAAACAATACTGAGGCGTTAAGCGGTGCTGGGGCTCGTATAGAGACTGAAAATAGCAATAATACTATCGCTAATAATACCGTTGATTGTGTAACAAAAGATGTCACAAAGAATTCAAAAGATTTGTCTGTGATGCAAGCAAACGTTAAAACTAAAATATTCCAATCTAGCCGCGCGCCATTAGGCAATTATGATTCTGCTTTTGTGCAAAATATGCACTCTGTTGACTGTGATGTTTATGAGTTTCCTCCGGTCAGTTTATTACAGAAACCTGTTTTTCATGAAGGTACGATGATTCCTCAGGAAACATTAGAACGTGGTGCTGGACTTTTGGAAAGTGTTTTGGAAGATTTTGGTATTAAGGGTGAAGTTATCCATGTACATCCAGGGCCAGTGGTTACAATGTATGAATTTGAGCCTGCTGCGGGTGTAAAGTCATCGCGCGTTATTAATCTTTCTGATGATATTGCGCGTTCTATGTCTGCTATTTCTACACGCGTTGCTGTCATTCCTGGACGTAATGTTATCGGGATTGAGTTACCCAATGCGGTTCGTGAAACCGTTTATTTACGTGAATTAATCCAAACACGTTCTTTTCGTGAAAGTGAATTTAAACTTGCTCTTGCTTTGGGGAAAGGGATTAATGGTGAACCGGTCATTGCAGAATTAGCAAAAATGCCTCATTTATTGGTTGCGGGAACAACAGGATCAGGAAAGTCTGTTGCAATTAATACAATGATTTTGTCGATTCTTTATCGTATGACACCAAAGCAGTGTCGTTTGATCATGGTTGATCCTAAAATGTTAGAGCTCTCTGTTTATGATGGCATACCACATCTTTTAACACCTGTTGTAACAGATCCTAAAAAAGCAGTAACAGCTTTAAAATGGGCGGTTCGTGAAATGGAAGAACGTTATCGCAAAATGGCTAAGTTAGGTGTGCGTAATATTGATGGTTTTAATGCACGCGTTGCACTTGCAGCTCAAAAAGGCGAAACGATCATGTGTACTGTACAATCGGGCTTTGATAAGGAAACAGGGGAAATGCTTTATCATGAAGAAGCCATGGATCTCACGCAGCTTCCTTATATTGTTGTGATTGTTGATGAGATGGCTGATCTTATGATGGTGGCAGGGAAAGAAATAGAGAATGCCATTCAGCGCTTAGCGCAAATGGCGCGTGCGGCAGGTATTCATCTTATTATGGCAACGCAGCGTCCTTCTGTTGATGTTATCACAGGGACAATTAAAGCGAACTTTCCTACCCGCATTTCTTTTCAAGTAACTTCAAAAATTGATAGTCGTACGATCTTGGGTGAACAAGGTGCTGAAACGCTTTTAGGTCAGGGGGATATGCTTCATATGGTAGGTGGTGGGCGCATCGTGCGCGTTCATAGCCCTTTTGTCTCTGATGAAGAAGTTGAATCCATCGTTGCACATCTTAAAATGCAAGGAAAACCTGATTATTTAGCAACGGTAACGGATAATGAAGACGATAACAAAGAGGATGCTTCTGCTGATTCAACGGTTGGAGTTTCTGAGGACGAAAATTTTGATGAAGAGGGTGAGGGACTTTATAATCAAGCTGTAAAGATTGTTATGCGTGATAGAAAATGTTCAACATCTTATATTCAGCGTCGACTTTCAATCGGCTATAATAAAGCAGCTTCTCTTGTCGAACAGATGGAAGAAAAAGGCATTGTTGGAGCCGCTAATCATGTTGGAAAACGTGAAATTCTACTCAATGAAGGAAAATAAACAAGCACATTTTAAAATGGGAAATTTTTAAAATGTCTGACAGTCATTATTAAAATGTGCTTGTTTTATTTTTTCAGAGAAAATGGGCTACACGTATTTATCTTTTATAATTATTAAAAAATTGAGTAGAGAGTTATAAAGCAAAAGTGATTTTTTGTATTAAAACTGCTGATGAGGTAAACAGGCTGATATCAAAGGAGATTGTAAGATATTTTTAGTTTTCTCGATGATCTGGAATGTAAAGAAATTAAACAAATCTTTATATGAAGACCAGTGATGTTTGTTTTGTATTCTATTTACAGAGAGATTCTTGAGTCAAGTAGTGTGGTGATATATTTTTTGTTTTTTTCTGTCGCGATTTTAATGAAAAAAAGGTCTTTGGGCGATTATGGAGAGTATCATAAGAAGAGTATCCAATATACAAGGTCTGTTGCGTTGGGTGCTTTAAAGCGCTACGCTGAATTTATTATCATTTGATACTGTCAGTGCAAGAAAGATATTCTTACGAGACTTTATTTGAAAAAGAAATTTTTAATTTCGGATTTTTATCATGCAATATACTGATTTATAATGGTAGTTTATCATTATTTGTGTGAATAAAAGTCTCCAATATCGTAAGATTTTTTCATTTCAAATCTATTCCATATTGAATAGTCAAAACCATCTTTTTGTATATCATAAGTTAAGTTAGCGTATGGGTAAAAAACATTTAAAAAAGGAATTTAAATGCCTCTGATGAGGGCATTCAAATGCCAAAAACTATTGGCAACATGAGGAGCTGGAAAGTATAATGATGGTGCTAGCTGATTTTTGCGTAAGTATAAAATGGTAATACACAATGCTTTGATATCTTCTATGGTGATCTTTATAGCGCACCATTTACGGGGGACGTCGTAAATAAGTTTGGGGATCGTGGATATATCTCTTTAAAACAGGCGCATGAATGCGCAAAATTAAGTGTATTCTTTTTTTGGTGACTATTTTATGTGAGGATCATGTTCCTATTAAGGTGACAAATCTTATTACCTTAATAGGTGAATAAGTAACAGTGTTAGGGAATTCTTTTTATTTTTGTTTTGTTGGTGAAGCAGTCAAAATTTTGCTACAGACAATTGATACAAGATGTCAGAGTATTGTAACCAGAGAAGGTACTTGTAAAAGATTAGCATTATTCGTTTGAGAGTAAATCCAATACTTTTTTAGTTTTAGTTATGCCATTAAAAGAAGATGAGTTGAAGTTAAATACAAATGAATTAAAATGTAAGCAAGAAGCTTTTCGTTTTACACCAGAGCTTTTGCCGCGACCTTTTACGTGGAAAATTGATAGCAATGGTTTATTTTGTGAAGTTTCAAAAGAGTTAGCTGAAGTTGTTGGGCCTCTCTCTTCCTCTATTTTAGGATGTAGTTTTCATGATCTTGCTTATCAATTTAATGATGAGCGGTATCGGATTCTTAGCCGTTTTATTGAAGCGGCTGTACCTTGGAATGAAGAGATTGTTCAATGGCCTGTTGATGGCTGTTCACAATGGCTTGATGTTGAGTTATCTGCTTTACCAATTTTTGATGTTAAAAAGAAGCTTAAGGGATTTTGCGGCTTTGGTGTTTTAAAAGTACGAGAAAAAGTCCAAGAAAAAAGAGATGAAAAGCTGAAGACGGAAATGCCGTGTCTCTCTGAGATAGAACGATCAGCTTTTCGTGAGATTGCCGAGCAATTGCGTGATGAATTGAATTCATCGGAAAAAGAAGAAGAGAATTTTTTTGAAGAGACAGCTATTCAGTTACCATATGCACAGACATTGTCGGTAAATGCTATAGAACAGGCTCTCATAAAAGAGCCAGCTGCAGTTTTATCATTGTTGGATACAGCAACTGATGGTGTTTTATGGTTGGATAAACAGGGCTTTATTCAATCAGCGAGTAGGGCAGCCTTAGCATTAATGAGTTATGAAATAAATGAACTACGAGGACAGCCATTCTCTTCATTATTTACTTTGCAAAGCCAACCTTTGGTTGAAAAATATTTTAAATCAATCCGTATAGAGGGGAAAAATCAGGTTTTAAATCGCAGTGAAAGCGCTGATTTAATGACGAAAAATCATAAAAATATAACCGTTTTGATAACGATTGTATTTTTGGCAAAGCAAGGCAATTATGCTGTTATGTTGCGTGATATAACACAAACAGTTCCATCAGGAGAAAAAAAAGCAGAAGAGGATAAAATCGTTGGAGTTGTTCATGAAATACGAACACCTTTGAATGCTCTTATTGGTTTTGCAGAAATTATGAGAGAAGGCCGTTTTGGTTCGATAGAAAATGAGCGCTATCATGGATATTTACGCGATATTATTTCCTCTGGAAAACATATATTATCGCTGATTAATCAATTACTAGAGTGCTCGAAGATAAATTATTCTGATTCCGATAACCAGATTGATACTTCCCTTATTTCTGAAACATTTGATGTGATATCTTGTTTACGTGCGACGATCGCTTTTCTTGAAACTCAAGCTAATCAGAACGGCATTATCATGCGTATTGTTGCTCCACCTCACGTTCCATTTATTCCTGTATCACGACAAGTGTTTCGCCAGATTATATGGAATCTTCTCTCTAATGCCATTCGTTTTACGCCATTGGGTGGGCAGATTATTGTTCACGTTTCTTATAGAAAAGAACGTGTAAAAATTTCAGTGAGCGATAATGGTATAGGGATGAGCGAAGAAGAGATTATACAGGCACTGCAACCTTATGGCCAAGTAGAGCGCAAAGATGGCCGATCTGGTGATAGCGCTTTTATGGGAACAGGTTTAGGCCTCCCAATGTGTAAAGCAATGGTGGAAGAAAGAGGAGGACAATTTTTACTGTTCTCAAAACCAAACCATGGAACAACTGTGGAAATGTTTTTTCCTCGTGTTCCATGAGGTTAATCATGCATAAAATTATTTTTTCTTAGCCAAAAGATCTCTAATTTCTATTAAAAGTTGTTCTTCTGAAGACGTTTTTTTGGGGCTTTCTTCTTCTTTTCTACGAATTTTATTCATAGCCTTAACGAATAAAAAAAGAACCCAAGCAATAATGAGAAAATTGATAAGTAAAGTAATAAAGTGTCCATAGCTAATGGTTGCTCCAGCTGCTTTGGCGGCACTCAATGTTGCTTGTTTTTCGCCAGCAAGTTGAATAAACATATTAGAAAAATCAATCCCACCTGTAATCAGTCCAATGATTGGCATAAAAATATCATTGACAATTGAGTTGACCAAGCTACCAAAAGCACCCCCTATAATCACACCGATAGCAAGATCAATCATATTACCTTTTAGGGCAAATTCTTTGAATTCTTTAAGCATTGTGTTTTCCCCTTTATGTAAGCGATATACGGTAATTTACTTACCGCTTTTGATGAAAAAGGAAAGGGCAGATTTTATTTTTAGGGTTATATTACGATATTAATATCATTTTCAAAGAACTTTATAAGGTTTAATAAAGAGCTTTAGGATTCTATTTGAATGTACATAGAACATTTCCTAGAAAAAAGCTTTTTTGATAAAAATTATATCTGCTTTTTTCAACAGAAAGTAGAAAACTGTAGCTTAATTTATATAATTGTCTCAAGATTTTTATGTTAACATTAAAAAGAGAGATTTTTACACAATACCACAAAATGGGCAGTGTTGAAAGCTGAGCTATCAGAAAGTTTCTCAAATGAAGTACATATATTGGCATAAAAAGAGAGTTAAGAATAAAAAATCTATTTCAACCCTGGTGGGAGAAATGGATAGAGAAGGTGAGAGTAAGATTTATAACTTAAATTTCTCTTAATTTAGCAAGCGATAATAGCGATTAGGGGCATGTTAGAGCTTATCTAAAAGCTATTTGTATTGCGTTACATGAACTGAAAATGGCGATCACCGATGGAAGGTAGCACATTTCATTAACTAGAAGATTGTATTAGTTTATAGACAGGAGAACTATAGGGTTAGCAAGATCATTTTGATTTGGAAGTTGTTGGTATGATAGGATGTGGGTTCAATGATCAACTGTCATCATTTCGACCATGTGTTCGACAATTACTTTTAGTGCTTCTGATGATAAAGGTACGCGAAATTTTGTTGTAGCATCGCGCTTTTCTTTCATATTTTCAGCAGGGATAGTCCATATATCATTATAAATTTGGTCTTTATGAATATGACGTAAAGAGCTAGAGAGAGCGCCTGTAAGGATAAGCAAATGCAAAGCCAGATATTTTATGTTTTGTGTTTTACAAAGCGTTTGATAAAAGGCAGTGCATCTTTCCAATCCATTGCTGGTCTATTTTGCGTTTTATGACGTTGTTTTCCTAAGAGCGCGCGTGCTTTTGTTGTT
>NZ_JBHIQP010000021.1:0-12425 GCF_042196625.1 Bartonella sp. AC535YNZD
GTGTTTTCTACTTATTGGATTTTTACGAACATCACATAAAGTTTTGATATTGTTTTCTATGAGACAACTAAGATAATTCTCAAGGGACCTACCTTCATAGCCAATGGTAAAAAAACAAAATTCCTCATCTTTAGCAGGCTGTATGATAATATGTTTGATGTTACACACGTTTAATTTCCTTATGTAAAAGGGCGGAGGTGATTGTAGATATGCGTTAGACAACACCCCCATAAGGTTAAGCAGCTTTTGTAGAGAGTTGTTTTATCTCTCGTTCTATCTCTGCTAAAAAGGCTTGGACAGCTTGATTGATCTGTTCAATTTGTTGATCATCACGGAGAACACGCTTGACTTTCATGCGCAAGTGAAAGAATTCTCCCGTAAAACGTGGATCATAACTTACGAAATCACACCATTTTCGTCCTGTACAAGCCATTTGGAATTGCATTTGTGCGTGATATTCTGGTTTGATTTCGTCACCTATACAAAAGCGCATATGTGTTACTGATCTCGGGCATTTGACTTCGATTAAACCGTCTTCTCCAATGAGACCATCAGGACTAGCCCCCGCCATTTCTATTGTGGGGTGTTGGATAAAGCCGCATTTTGTTATATCGGCATCATGAATGAAGCCATATTCTCTCAAGGCATCTTCTTCATGTTCGATACCCCATCTCATATCTTCAGTTTCATAATAGGGGCTTGTTTCTCTTGTTAAGCGCTCTGTTATGAGTTTGATTTTGTAGTCTTCATATTTGCTCGTAGGCAATCCTTTTGTAGTTTTATTGAGTATGTTGTAAATGTTTGATGCGGTGACTTTACCCAAGCGTGCTTGGAACCATTCTGCTGTTCTTTGTTCCATCTCACACCGCCGTTCTTTGTTCTTGTGGTCCATATTCGATATCTTGGACGTGAATATATTCGGCATCTTGTATAGGCGCCTCTATTTGCTTTTGTTGTCGGAAAGATTGTTCTTTTTCATGCTGTCTCTTTTGCAAAACATCCAAAATCCTTTGTGCTACTTCATCAGGAAGATCTTCAAGCCTGTCGACTTGTGCATAATCAAGCACTTTTTCTTCTTCTGTTTGAGTGATGTTTATTAATTGTTTGATTTGCGTAAGCACATCATAAGAAACTAACTTCGTTTGTACGTTATGGTTTGTTTCATTGATACGTTTTGCTTCATCTTCTTCATAAATACCGGAAAGCCCGAAAGCATAGCGAGCACACTGTATAGTAGCTTTATGGCGCAACATACGTGCGGGGTATTTTTTCCAAGGGTCACTGTGGCCTTGTTCGCATTCTTTGAGATATTCGGTGACTTCGATAGGGTCTTTAATGCCTTTGAGACGAATAGCACATTTGATAGCAATGAGATTCCCGTCTTTATCGAGTTGATCTTGAAAGGTCATGCCATCAAAGTCAGGATTTGATTTGATGATTTTTATCCAACCGTCAATAGAAACAACGGGTATGATGCCGCCGCCTTTTTTAGGGAGAGCATAGATTTCTTTTGTTAAAGGGTTAAGTCCATAAGTATTGGCAACAAAAAGAAAAACGGCAAATTCTGCATCAGAGATGGCATTAGCATTTTTATCTCCAATACAAGTTTTTATGATTGTGGTTCGAAATTCTTCAGCAGAAAATCCATATTTTCCTGCCATTTCTTTTAAAAAAGTAGAATTTGTCATTATTGTTTCCTTGATTTGCGCGCAATTCCCCCGTGGCGTGAATCACGCTGGTGTTAAAAGGCTGGTTGGTTGTTAGAAAGGAATGTCGTCTTTTGTTGAAGAGTCGCCGTTCTGGGCGGTCATAGTTTGTTTACAATCTTCTGAATTATCATAAATTTTTACATTGCCATAAATTCTTGAATCGGCATCAATAATCACATTTCCATAAATTTGTGTGTGTCCAAAAATATGTCCATCATATATTTTGACGTTATTATAAATTTTTGCATTGCCAAAAATCTCGGCACAATCACCAATTTGTGCTTTATCATAAACCTTAGCACTATCGTAAATCTTAGCAAAACAATACGCCTTGGCATCATTATAAATCCAGCAATCGTCTTTTTGACTTAAATTGTCTTCATACTCTACAAAGCCGCCAAGGTCGCCTACTTTAACATCATCAAAATCTTTTAATGCACGTATGCGGTAAAGCGTAAGGTATCCATCAAACTCAATTGTTTCATCAGTCATTTCGTATTTTTTTTCCATGGTTTTACTCCTTTAAGTTAGATTCTGCCTTTGTCGTTCTTGCAAAAGAATGGCATTGCATTGTGTGGTGAACTTTTTGAAAAGGTGGCGTCTTTTAAAAACGCCTTTAGCTTTTAAAGCACATCACAAGGACGCAAACGGTGTTGTTTTTCGTAAGAACCATACATTGCATCATCATATTCGCGCTGTTTTATATCATCTAAAAAAAAACCGTATGCTGTGCTGTGTAGAATAAAATCGTGAGGTATTTTGCCATCAAAACACTTTTGTTCACGTAGTTTGAGATAAAACTCAGCAATATCTTCAGAGATATCTTCGCAACGATTAGTCGTTGGTTCTACGCGCAAAATTTGGACAGCATTATCGGTTTGGTCGATAAAATTGATAATGTCCTTTTCTTCTAAGAAAGGACCAGATTTAGCGAGATTTTGTTCTTCATTTTCGCAGATGACTAAGAGAGTTTCATCAGAATTTATAAACACTGGTTTTTTCACAAATGCCTCCATACAGCCTATTGGAAAAAGTTATTTTCTAAGATATGGAGTGAACATATTTTCGATTTTAGAATAAGTCAATACAAATTTTCTAAAATAGAAAAATTTTTTTTAGCGATAGACAAATAGTCTACACAAAAAAGTAACCTAATTTACATTTCAATGTGGAGAAAATTCTTTATGAAACAGTATAAAGAAGCTTTTAAAATATTTTTCGTCATTAACAAATGAGCAAAAACGGGTAATTATTTTTCATCTTCTTCTTGCAAAGATCGTAGAAAAGAAATGACAGCTTTTCTATGTTCTGGCTTTGCGGAAGAATATAATTTAAAAAAATAATCATCACAATTATCGGGTATAAAATGAGGGGGGAGCGCTTTAAAAAATGAAGTTAATCTGACGAGTTCATCAGCAGATATGCTTCTATTTTCTTTATCATCATCAACAGAAAGCATCTTAGATACAACAGATGTATGAAGTCCCATATGTTTAGCTAGTTCAGTTCGGGACCCATGACCCATTGTTTTAAGCTTTTCATTTGCCCAAATTTTTATTTCTTTCTGAATATCCATACTTACCAGTATTCCTTTTGTTAAAAAAAATATCAACATTTCTATTTTAGAAAAAATATTGATATTTTTTCTAAAATAGAATAAATACACATTTGATAAATAGAGAAATAATATGAATATCAAAAATTCAGCAGTTACGATTATAAAGTATTTAGGTGGTGCAAAACGTGTGTCGTTGATTTCTCAATCCATGTATCTGCTGTTTATAAATGGACTTATCCTTTAAAAAAACTAGAGGGTAAAGGCGGCATTATACCAGCTAAATACCAAATTATGCTTTTAAATTATGCGCGAGATCATGGGATAGATTTGCGCCCCGAAGATTTTTTTTATCCCGAGCGCTTGCAGAGATTAATGCAAGAGCAACACCCCCCAATGTCGAAAATTTGCAAGAGCCGCGTTGTTGATCAGACGGGCGATAGATTGCAGCATTAAGGAGATCAAAATGAGTTCGAATGAAATTTTATGGATAGCAGTGGTTTCAGTTTTGCTCTTAAGCGGAGTGATGTTTCGTATTGCATTGCATTATCGCGACCAAGTTAAAGCACTTAAAGAGCAGGTTCAAGATATTAAGAAAAAAATGAGAGAGAATGAGTTTAGGTATTTAATGGAAAGCAAGCAGACAATTGATGAATGTGATGCGGATCTTGAAGAACGTGACAAGGCAATTAAACAACTGAAACAAAAGACTGAAGAGCATGAAAAGGCGTTCAGAAATGTAAGTGAAGTTGTAATGACACTTGAAGCAGATGTTCAATCATGTGATACGGAAATTGATGCACTAAAACAAAAGATAGATGCGTATCGAGAAGACTTTACACGGAAAAGTGAAGAGATACGTGCACTAAAAGCAGATGTTCAATCACGTGATACGGAAATTGAGAGACTAACACAAGAGCTTAATCAGCGTGATGAAGCAGTAAAAGAAAAATCTCATAAAAATAAGAAGAAAGGTAAGTGAGGAGATAGAGATGTGTCCAGAAGAGCTTAAGTACTTAGCTAAATATGTCACATTAATAATTTGTAACGTAGTGGCATTCTATCACGTTTATTACTTTTATAAAAAGACAAAAAAATTGAGAGATGAGATAATGGAAAAAGATAAAATAATAAAAGAGCAAGAACGGATAATTCAAAAATTACCTTCTTTTTGATGATTTCTATCCTTAATAAGTTTAGAAATAAATAAAAAGGGGTTTAAAGTGATGAGCTTTGGAAATATGGATGTAATTGTAAAATAATTCTAGTCTTTTAATTTATTCCAAAAATCGCTGTCCTGTTTTTCTGTCCAGCGAAAAAATCCAAGGCAAAAAGTAGCTTGAAGCGTTTCTTCTGGATTATTAGGAGCAGTGTGTTCAACTATAATGGTTATAGGTTTTCTGATTTGTGGTTGTTCAGGATTCAGTGTTAAAATAATTGAAAATGCACTGTCACCATTCATACTAAACAGATCAAAAAAGCCTTTCGGCTCTGGCCGTAATATGGGGTTTATTAAATCAATATGTTTCGAATTTTGTATGATTATTTTAAATGCATTTTCTTTTCTCTTAGGATTTTGAATGTGAAGGAGATTGTTAGGATGGTATGCTTCAATAAATTTAAATGGGCTATTTTCTGCTATCTTAATGCTATTTATTTTAACTATTTGTTTTGTAGAATTATATAGGACTAATTCCATGTTAAGTTCTATATCATTAGGATATTTGGGACCTAGCTCATTTACTCCTTTATATACATTATATACTTGCAGTTTGGACCCTAATTCTCGCATTTTTTTGTCAGCCAACAAAACGGAGAAATGTTTTTCTGCTATTTCATTTTGGTTTTGGAGTTTTTGTAATTTTGTATCTATTTTTTTTGCATCTTGTTTTCTAAACCAAAAAAGGAAAATTCCATTAAGAATAGCAATGACAGTAGTGTCTAATGCACTTATCCATTTAAGTATTGTTTCCATATTCGATACTCCCCTCTTTCCTTCATTTTCAGAAAAAAACACCTCTATAAAACACATTTTGTATGGAGCGGCGCGGTGATTAACACGATTCTTTGTTTTGATCTAGGTACGCGGACTGGGTGGGCGATACGTGGTGCAAGTGGTGACATGTTCAGTGGTACCGTGAATTTTCAATCGCGCCGTTTTGAAGGCGGTGGAATGCGTTACTTGCGTTTTAAGCAATGGCTATCAGAAATAAAGCAGACAGCAGGTCAAATTGACGTGGTGTATTTTGAAGAGGTGAGGCGTCATAAAGGTACAGATGCAGCGCATGTTTACGGCGGTTTGTTAGCAACGTTAACGGCGTGGTGTGAACAGCATCAGATACCGTATGAGGGGATACCAGTAAGTATGATTAAGAAAGCGATGACGGGGAAGGGGAATGCGTCGAAAGAAGAGATGATAGAGGCAATGTGTCTTAAAGGATACAAGCCATGTGATGATAATGAAGCAGATGCTTTAGCAATTTTATATTTGGTTAAAGAGAAGGAGATCTTAGAGTGATGTCCAGTCATAAAGTAGCGTGTGCAAATTTTAGTACAGATCAGTTTTTAAAAGAGCTTACAAGTTTAAAAGCGACAGAGAAGGCTGTTTATACAACACTTGTGTTGCTAATGAATAATAGAAAAGCGCCTCTTATCAATTATGCGTCTTGTTTATCGGGTTGGTGTGGGTGTTCAGTGCAAACGTTTAAAAAGGCGTTAGAAACTTTAATAATGATGGGTCTTATTACGCGTTTAGAGAATAGGCGCTTATGGCATAAGTCATTAGCTTTTGATCAAAGTGTTCAAAGAAAATATTCAGAAAGAGCTTCAAAAGCCGCTTTAGCAAGGTGGAGTAAGAAAAGAGAGGAGGCAATACATGTCCAGTAAATTACCATGGACGAGGCTTTTTGCAGACAAGTGGCTACTTGATCTTGCTTGTTTACCCGCAATTGAAGGCAATGTTTATATGCGATTGCGATTGCAAATGTTGCGTACTAGAGAGCCTCTTGTAAATGATGCGCAAATATTATCTCATTTTACGTGTTGCTCAGTAAAAAGATTTCAGAAGGCATTAGATTACTTATTTAGATCTGGACACATTATTCTTTCAGAAGATGGTCATTTGTGGTGTTCAGATGTTGAAGAAGAATTAAAAAATTCAGACGAAACTTTAAATAAGTTTGCAGAAAGAGCAGCAAAAGCCGCCAATACTAGAAAACATAAAAAACCAAGAAGAATCTTCAAGAGAGCTTCAAGATTCTTTAAGAAGTCTTCAAGATTCTTCAAGAGGGTACAATAACATTAACAATAACATTAACAATAACAAAAAAAATAAAAATATTATTTTATCAAAAAGAGAAATTGATTTTGAAAATTTAGAAACAAACGATTTTGTTGAAAAGGCAATCGAGTGTGATGATGTTCAATCAGGACAAATCAAAACGATAGAAACCAAACAACCAATCATTCACGAGCAAAATACCAACACTTCAAACAATGCTAACAACCGATGGCAAATTGACGAAGCGATGATTGAGAAATTGCCTTCACGAAAAGTTAAAAAGGTTGGTAAACAACTTTCAGAAATCGTTGATAAGATAATGCCTGCTTATTTTCCAGAGAAAGCAAACTTTTTTGAAGAAACCAAGAAAACAAGGGAAAAACAAGAAGTTAAAAGAATACTAGAAGATTTCAAACCCGATTTTCAATACGCAATTGAACAAGGATTAACGCATGATGAAGCCTTATCAGAATTTGAAAAATTTGTACGCTTTTCAAAAAACAATCCATGTCGAAATGCAAATGAACGCGATTGGCAAAGCGCTTGGGATAATTGGATTACGCATCCAGAATATGGATTGGTAATTAAGAAACACAAAAAATCAGAAGTGAAAAAACTATATGAAAGCGCATGTTATAAACCACCGTCAAACAATTTCGCAAATAACCTTTCAGAAAGCTTCAATCAACTTGCAACAGCGATCTACGCTTAAAGACACTTATGGATCCGAAAAAAACAGCAAAGTAGTGAAGTTTGCTGATGATTTTGAGAATAGATATGCGTTTAAATTGACAGAAAGGCACCGTACAGAGCGATTTAAAGATTTTGCGATAAAAACCACATTGAAATTAAAAACGCTTCTGTACGGTCCATTTTGAGGCAAATAAACCCATTGGTAAAGTTATGGATTTAGATAGGGGATATTAAACCAAATGTTTTTAAAAAAACGTAAACAGAAGGGGGAAAAAAAGTTCGTTGCAACAGCGGTTGGATATGCACCATGGGGATTAGGGGTGGCAGAGTATTTTTACAATCTTTACGAATATGATGATGGCACAAGAGAATATAAAGAATTTGACGGTGGTCAGTATCATGAGATACCTGAGAAAGTTGATATTCGATATCATATCAAAAAACACAATAAAGTCAATAGGTTGTGTGAAGTTATTTTATATGAATCCACTTAAGAATCCACACTTTTATACGTGATTCATTTGACTATTTTTTATATAAGATTGCCATGTATGAATAGACCATAAAAAGCAAATCATAATGTAAATATTATAACGCATGTAAACGTTCATATGAAATGAAAAGCCGATATCATTCATAACAGTTCATAAATTTTATGATACGTTTTTATCACAGCACAAATCACATTGTTTTAAATTTAGTCGTTTGAAAATATCGATAACATACGTTTAAAGATCACATCTTGTTTTAAAGATTGGATTGTTAATCACATAAAAGAGCAAATTAACATTCGCCAAAATTGGCGAGCGCAAAATAGAGAGCTGTCATAACAGCATCATCATAACACCGAATATTTTAAAGATTGCATAAAAGGATTAAGGATAAGATCGCTTTTAAAACGCTTTCTAAAAATTTAGAAAACGATAAAGAGGTATTTTATATCTTATGAAATGAAAAGCCTTTTAATGAATAGATTGCAGGCTAGTCTTTAAGAACGGAACTATTCGCTTCCACAAAAAAGTGGAGGCAAATAATGCCATGGCAGTAGAATTACTATCTACTTTAGATTTGGCACTAAAAACGTTTTAAAAGTTATAGTTTAAAAGTACGAAACTGTTGTAACATCATAAGGTATGAGATTTTACTTAATTTTGCTAGCCAAATATAGAGCGATTAATTTGCAAAGAAGTTTTGTTAAAAATATGCTTATTATGAAAGCCTTTCTAAATGAACGTTTAAACGTTTGAAACTGATATTTATAACAGTTTTTAAAGCCTTTCGTTTGATAAAAGCGGTTATTTATTTGTCTTATGAGAGATTGTTTTGAAAACCAATACTTGTAAATGTAAAAAACGAGTTTTGTTAAAGCTAACAAGCGTTTTGATTTTATAGAATGCGTTATTTGAATTCACTCAGCTCGATTTTGAGCTTAGTATATTGAAACATTTTAAAAGAAGCATTTTGATCATGTGCTTTATTTCAAATGCCCCCCTCACAAAGGAGGAGTTATGATTAATATGTTTGAGAGAAATGAAAAGCGTTTATAGGCTTTCTCATTCAAATGAGTGATTAAAGATCATACGCATTATTTACATTCCTTTTGATAAGTTTTCATATCTCTAATAGAGCGCTTGCAATATGATACGTTTTGTATATATGCATTCATTGCTCCATTGTGGATGATTATTTTTCTATCATTATAATCGTTATTTGAAAGCCGCGTCATATCACTTGACACGGCTTTTTTTGCATTCTTCTATAATGCGTTTATAGCCATCAAGAAGGCACCCCCATGTCTATTTTTATTCTGTTTCATCAACAATCTTGACAAGGTTATCGCTTTCATAAACTTCATAATTTATAGGAACTTCCTTTACTTTGCTTTTCTTGGTTAATTTCGCATTGCCATAAGCGCGACCCCAGACCTTAGTATAGAATAAAACCTTGGCATTGCCAAAAACAGAGCCATAAATTTCAGCACAACCGCCCACCAAAGCACCGCCATAGACCTTGCCATGTATTTTTGCACGACCATTAATAAAGGCATAATTATAAACCTTGGCATAGCTATGAATACGGGCAGAGCCAGCAACAATGGCACGACCATAGACGCGTGCATAACTAAAAACCGTAGCATCATAAGAAACATGAGCATAATCATAAATATGAGCATCAGCAAGAACGCGGGCAGCACCACTCACATGAGCATACCCATAAACATTGCCATAAACATGAGCATTGCCATAGACACAAGCATGGTCATAAATTTTGCGTATTGAGAGATGAAAGCCTTGCCATAGATTTCATAATTCCCATAGACTTGACCACAAACTTGAGAAAAATGTCGTATTTTTGCATTGCCATACACATGAGCATTTGCACCGAAAACCCATGCATCATCATTAACAACGGCATTGCCATAAACTTTAGCATTTCTATTAATACAAGCATTATCATGTATTTTTGCATTGTCAGAAACGACAGCTTCCCAAAAAACGGTAGCATTATCATAGACCCAGCAATTGCCATCATGAGAGAGATTGCTTTCATTTTCGATAAAACCACCTAAATCACCAGTCTTTACATCAGCAAAATCTCTAATGGCTTTAATGCGGTGTAAAGTATGACCAGCCACACAACGCGTTTCATTCGTAAATTCGTATTTTTTTGTTATAGGTAAAGAGACACAAGCGTCATCAGAAATTTGAGATGCAAGATTAATCGTTTCATTGTCTTCAATACGTGTATACCAATTAATAAAAGCCTTCCCATAGACTTTTGCATTGTCTCTTATAACAGCCTTATCACATACAGCGGCGTTATTAAAAACATGAGCATGTTTGTAAAAAAGCATATCCAAAAACCAAGGCATTATCATGTATTTTTGCATTGTCATAAACACTAGCAAAATCAAAAACCTTTGCATTATCACAAACCGTTGCATTATCGAAAACACTAGCATAATTAAAAACAGTAGCATTATCAGAAACAAGAGCATTATTATAAACACAAGCCTCATTAGCTACCCAGCAATTACCATCATGTGATAAGTTACTTTCCTTTTCAATAAAGCCGCCGAGGTCGCCCGCCTTTACATCAGCAAAATCTCTAATGGCTTTAATACGGTGTAAAGTATGACCAGCCACGCAATGTGTTTCATTAGTAAATTCGTATTTTTTAGACACAGTTATAGCGTTCATAGGTAACTCCCTAATCTAATATTCAAACAAATTTTTAAATGAAATGTTTAAAAGAGGGGCGCCCCCGCCGCGCCCGCGCATTATTTACGCAGCGTCTTTTATAGACTGGTCATTATAGACAATTTCTTTACTACAGACTTCAATATTATTGCGAACCCAAGTGTCACCTTTAATGACCGCATTGCGAAAAATCTTTACATTTGCAAAAATACAAACATATCCGGAAATTTTCGCATTATCATAAATTTTTGTATCATTAAAAACACAAGCGTAATAATGAACATGAGCATTACCAAAAATATGAGCATCAGGATAAATACGTGCAAAGCCATAAACATGAGCATTGCCATAAATATTGCCAGCCACAACCGCCTTGCCATAAACCCTTGCATTTTCATAAATACAAGCAATATTATTCACATGGGCATACCCACTTACAACGGCATTATCGTAAACCCTTGCATTGCTATAAACCTTGGCTTTACCGCCCACCCAGCAATTGCCATCATGGGATAAATTACTTTCACCTTGTATAAACCCGCCTAACTCACCTTTTTTGACGTCTCCAAAATCTCTTAAAGCGCGAATTCTATGAAGTGTTTTAAAGCCAACCTCTATTGTTTCACCTGTAAATTCATATTTTTTTGCAGGCTCTTGTTTATTAACAGATGTAGTTTCATTTGAAATGTTAGAGAGAAGGGGGGTGTTTTTTGATATATTTGTCATAATTAAAACCTTGTAGAAATACTCGTTTTGAAATTGACACCCTTATAAGAGCATCGGGCGCTCAAAACACGGCTACAAGTCCGTTGTTATGCTTTTCCCTCGCGAAGGGTATTGTATGGCATAGCTACACCCGACAAAATCATCATATATGCTAACAAAAGCATAAAAGATAGTCAGTTTTTATAACAGGATTAGGTTTATCGTAACCTATTCGCTTGTAGTTTAGTGTTTTGATCACTTGATTATTTATATAACAAAATACGTATTTATTGTCAAATAATATTTTATCTTTTTTGATATTTTTTTGTATTTTTTAAATACGTTGTGTATTGATAAATATCTTATGCTTATTAATTGCTTCTTTTATATTTATACGCTTTCAAATCTATATTATAGTCTTTATAAAACGATTGCGTTGTTTTTTGAATCTATACATTTATAATATTTAAAAACGCTCTTATAATGCGTATTTTTATCTTTATAACCCATCAATTTTTTCACTAAATGAATTTAAAATTTTTTGTGAATTTTGTTTATAACACATTTGCAACTTAACAGCTTTTTATAGAGATGGTCTTTATAACCAATGCATTCATTTGCATCTTTGCTTTATTTAAACAAAGCTACTGTTTTTACGCATTCTTTATAATTGCTATATGCTTTATATAGCCATGGCATCATTTTTATAAGAGAAACGATAAATAGGATATAGGATAATTGTAATTTATAGACTGTTATGAAAACACTTATGAAAACATCTCAATAAAAACTGATAATTATAGAGATTAGCAAAATCCTTTTTAATAGGCTTTTGTCATTTTGGTTAGTTCTTTTTAAAAGACAAAATTATATTTTTTAGTGAGTCATTAAAACATGTCTTATGAAAAGCGTATGACCCTTTAAAGCCTTTCAAAAGATAGCTTGTAACTTATAAAGAATGCGATCAAGACCATTATGGTTTTGAGTTTTGACGGGGTTTTGAGTTTTGACGGTTGCCTCTTTTAGATAAAAAAACGATAAAAAGCAAAAACGTTATTTTTCAATGCGTTAAGATTTTACAGATCTTAAAAAAACAACTCATATTGATAACACAACCTCTAAATTCAACTAATAATATACGTTTTGAGGGGGGGTTGACGGTTTTTACACCTTCAAAACCTATAAGCAAAATGAATATATATAACTCTCTTTAAACAAAGCTTTTGAAAAGGATAAAGCTATCATTTTAAATTACGATATAATCTCTTAAAGGCAATCCAAAT
>NZ_JBHIQP010000022.1:0-9016 GCF_042196625.1 Bartonella sp. AC535YNZD
GTTACCAATGGCTCTTTACCAAAACCTTTTAAATTTGGCTTTTTATCCCGTTGGTTACAATCGGATCTTTTGAATGTAATCGAGCAAGCGAAACAGCAACGTCAAAGTGACGCGGCATAAAAAAACCTTGTCACGTAAGGACGGACAAGGCTTTTCATTTTCACACCTTATATGAATAGCACAATCCGTCCTGTGACGCAACGTTATAGAATTTAAAATGATGTGTTCTTTTAAGAATGCGTAGGGCATTACACGTGCTGTGCCGGGGGGGATGGGCGTTTTAAATGGCCCGTTGTCTTGCTCATGATGATAGGTTGTTATCCCTTAATAAATTGGCGTACTTTATAAATTATGCTCACTAACATCTTTAAGAATTTCTAAAACATCAAGAGAAAATCGGTTATACAAAAAACTCAGGTGTCAATAACAATCCCCTGCTCTGTTCTTTCGATTAAAGCACTAAGCTTTCCTTCTATTTATAGTTTATATTCAATATGGAATGAAGAAAAAGCATTTTTGTTAGCATATTCTAACAAACCAAGTTTTTGATTTTCTGTATCTTGTCATCAGGAGAAACTTGTAAATATGCGTAAAATTGTGTCACGTTCAATAAAGACCATCAATTAAGTGTATAAGTATCAGAAAAAACGATAAGCTTCTTTGATACAAAAAATCAAAATGATCAAAGATAAAAACAGATATCTTATTTTCATTTCCAAACAACAAATTGAAAAATTCATAGGAAATTTGATTGATCAGATTTAACCATTAGATTAATATTTCAAGACAGATTACAGAAAGGGATTTCCTATGCAAAAGAAATTACCCAAAAGTTATATGACGGATGCTGAACGTGAGGAGTTACGAGCAGGCGGGTTAGATCAAAACTGCATTTATACTGCTGAATCAGAAGCAGCAGACCGTGCTAATGATAGCAAAGCGGCGTGGAGCACAATTTATTCGTGATATGGGATTTTCTACTAAAGATGCTGATAAAGAATATGGTCCCGATTGGTTAGATAAAGATGTTATCATAGGAGGTCATCATTTCTAAAGAATTTGAGGAGTTAGAACGTATTTTTGTTCGCGAAATAACTATGTAAAAAGTCTTGATGAAGCATTGATGACCAAGAAACTACATGATGTGCGCAATGATTTGTGTAGTTATCTTCGTAACATTGAGAAAAGCGGTGGTTTGTCATTACTTATTGATACGGAGCGTAGTCTTGTAGAAAACGATCTGCTAAGATATGCCAATAGTAAGGCTATGATTAGTAGTCTTAAAAAAGCTTTAATGGAAATAGATATTATTAAGAAGCACATAATCCTTGTGAGTAATCCTGCGTAATATAAGACAGTAAATGAAGTTCATAGTTTACCCAAAAATCGTAAAGGCGGATTACCTTACGATGAAGCACGTCAAGCAATAGCATCCCATTATGCAAGGTTAGGAAACTTAGATAAATCTCGTTTAACGTCAATTGAAAAATCAATTATTGATGTGCGTAAAGAAAATATGACGATTATGCGCAAGCTCTACGAAAAGATGAAAGCCAAAGCTATTGGTATAGATTTCTAACTCAATAAAATACTTATAACAAAGCTTTTTACATTAGTTTATTCACACATCTTTAAAAGTAATGGTTAAATGAAAATCTCTCGTTTATATAGCTTTTTTGAAGGGAAAAACTGTCAAATGAGATATCCGTGCTGGTTTCTTTTTCCATTCAATCAAAAAAACTTCATTTCTCATTTCCTTAGTTCTGTTTATATTCTTCATAGGAATATTAAAAGTATCCGACAGGGAGAACCCGTGATGATTACTAACATTCTGACATTTATTGTCCTGTTTGTTAATTATTTCGCTGGATGGTCTACACTTTTACTGAACTACCCCACAGTTTTTTGCTATCTGTCACTTGCTCTGGTTTCATTGATTAGCTTGCTGGTAAAGAAACCCTTTACCATTTTTTATGCCAGTGCTGGTGTTTCTGAAGAAAAACGCAAACATATCCTATTTTATCTCATCAATAAATATATTACACGTATTTGGGTAATCATCTTTTTTGCCAATGGTCTTCTAGTGGCTTTTTTTACATGGACCTCCCAGATTTGGTTAATCACTACGGGTTTAATTTGTGCTGGTATTCTTTTTTCTAAATATCTTCCTAACATCATGCAATATTTTTATCGCATCAAACATCATGGAGCATAATATGTCATTGTTTAACATTCTGACCGGAACCCCTTTATGGGCTTGGATTTTGCTTATTTTTCTCATTGCGAGGGGAATAATCGCATTGAAAGATAGGGAAACGAAGGTTTACCGCCTTTTTCTCTTGCCGTTAGTCTTTCTTTTTTTGGGCGCAAGCGATGTGATTAACCAGCTGGCCTTCCCGCGCTGGGGAGCAGTCTCAATGTTGGCAGGGCTGATGATCGGCTTTGGCGTTGGATGGTTGCTCTGGCGTGCTACTGCGCGTTTAAAAATCAAAGAGGGAACGGATTTCATTATTCTGCCTGGTACGCCGTTGACGCTGACATTTATTCTTATCGCTTTTGTCATCAAATTCACATTGATTGTTTTTCTCAAGGTTGTACCTGATTTGAAATATGCATTTGATTTTAACCTTCTTTTTGGTCTTTTAAGTGGGTTTACTGGTGGTGTGTTGTGGGGCGGCACATTAAATTTATATATAGCATTTCGAAAGAATCCAAATTAACCCCTATACCATTAGCTGTGGGTGCTTCCCATTAGAACTATCTCAATAGAAGCTTATTCCTAACAACAACGCTGCATACAAATGCAGCGTTGCCTCGTAGTTTCAGATTTTTTTATCCCAGCGCGTGAATAGGTGAGGGAAGTGATATATCTGACTATGCTCTCTTGGGGGAAGAGCGAGCCTAAAGGTTTAGAATGCTATGAGTTTGAGCTATCTGGACTTTGAGCAGATGGTTTATCGCTCATGGGAAATCATTTTGTTTTACGATTCAAAAAGAGGATAGTGATGGTCTCATTGGCGTAGGTGGGCAAGAAAACTGTTAGCTTGGCAATGCGTCAACAATTTGTAGAACTATGTTGTGGAACCCCTACGCAAAGCGGTTGCTATGATGGCATGATGCTTTTGTCAAGCATTATGATATGGTAGGAACCGGTGTTTAAGGGTGCAACTGCGGTCACTGTACGATCCAGTAGCATTACGTCTGAGTATTTAGGAGCGATAGACTCTGTACAGGCTACGCGTACGATATGTGAAGCACGCTTGTGGGAATTAGTGTGCCATTATTGCGTTGTGCATGCACCCCTCTAGCTAGTACTTCATTGGTAAGGTTGTTTTTTGAAGCTGATTAATTATCTGTGTGTTTTTTAAGAGAACGTTAGCACTGATGTATCGCGTGCCGTACCAAGAAATCTTCCAAAAAATTTTATTAAAAATACTAAAAATATATGTGCAAAATGAACAAATGCTTGCTGAGGATATAGTATCAACGACTGTAGCTGCTTAAGGGCACATAATCTTGGGGGGCATAATGTTGTACAAAAAACCATGAAGTCCAAAAAACTCGTAAAGGTGCATTGCACTTCTCCTTTGAGAATTTGGCATCTCCTCTTAGCTTAATACGTTCTCATTATGATATAAACCCCTTGGTTCTTCTGAACACCCGCTTGTCATGCGTTTTTCTGCTGATGCTCAAGAGATCTTTCGTAAGTGGATGCAAAAGATTTTTAAAAAAGCTAAAGAGAATAACCTTTCTGAAAGCTTACAATCGCATCTTTTAAAAATGCCAAAGACCATAGCAAGCCTTGCGTTGGGAAAAATATCTGTTAAGCCATGTCAAAAGACTTTATGCGGCGGGGGGATACAGTAACAGCAGAGCGTGCAAAATTGATTGTCGAGCGTTGTGATCATTTACCCGATGTTTTTACGGCAAGGGATGTTTATAAACGTGAGAAATGTTTAAAAGACAAAGAAGCTGTGAAGCAAGCTTTAGAGCTCTTATGTCGCTCCAATCATATTCGTCAAATAGCAAGTGAAAATAGTTCTCAAGGCGGTCGATCTACCATACGTTATGAATGGCACCTTTTCGTTAAAAACAACAGCATCAAACAATGAAGTCATTGTAATCTTTTGTTATCCTTAAAACCTTCAAAGATATTATCGTACCAACAAAGGGTTTACCTCATAAATTCACGGGCTCTGATAACAACCCAGACAGCAGAGCCAGACCGGTTTCAATGCCCTCACAAATGACCAGATGTTTTGGATTGGCTTGACTTAATTGCACCCCACCACCCGTGATAGAACCCAACATGGCTTTGGCTGGTTTTTGATCTGTTTTGCAGCCATTGTCTTTTAAAAAGGTTCTATGAATGGCAAAGGAACCAGCCCCCTTAACAAGAGCAATCAACGCGGGCAGTGACATTCCTAAAGGGTGTGGACATTTGCTATGAAAACGTAAATCAGCAGGCAAATCACATGTGATCCCACGCATGCGTAAATAGGTTTCTGCTAAAGTATTTTTGATTGGTTGGCTTTGTTGCCAAATTGCTTTTGCTCTCTCTGCTTTCTGTTTTGCTTGTTTGAGATCAGCTCAAAACTGTTTGGAGAAAGAAAGCGTGTGAGCATAAGCTTGTTTTCCAAGCAACCCAATTCTAATAAGCGCTTGTATGATCTCTCTAAAAGAGCAGCCAGCATAACAATAGAGCAATAAACGCCCATCATGTCCATTGGTAAGGGATAAGCTAGGCAGCCTATCATCATGAGCGGGGCAACGGGCGGTTCCATAACGCCCATGCCAAACTCCACGCAAGGCACGAGTAATACCCCGCGCATTCTTAAAAGAACACATCATTTTAAATCCTATAACGTTGTGTCATAGGACGGATTGTGCACTCTCTAGATTGATGAGTTTGAGAAAGCCTTGTCCGTCCTTATGTGACAAGTTTTTTTTATGCCGCGTCACTTTGACGTTGCTGTTTCGCTTGTTCGATTACATTTAAGAGATCCGATTGTAACCAACGGGATAAAAAGCCAAATTTAAAAGGTTTTGGTAAAGAGCCATTGGTAACATGACGGCGGAATGTTGAAACACTCATATGAAGCAATTTTGCACTTTCACGGTCAGTTAAAAGAATATCATTTTCTGTCATATTAAAATCCTTTCATAATAAAAAATGGAAACAAAATATAACTATTTATTAACCACATTTTGGTTCATTTTTGAATGTATTTTATTTATATAAAACAATATTTTATCATATAATTTCTGATGTGATAATTTATGATTCTTATTGAGAAAGAATGAGAGAGAAGAGAGAGAAAGTTATCCACAGATCATGGGGTTATGCACCCCATATCTTAAGATTGACCTGTAACATAAGCCGCTCATTTATCCATATAGATACGGCGCTGTTCTAGACAGTCAGTACGACGATAGGCACGCTCTACTTGCCCCCCGACCGTATGAGCTAGAATGGTTTCAGCAACCTCATAGGGGGCATCGGTTGTTTCAGCAAGCCAATTGCATAAACTAGAGCGAAATCCATGGGGGCAGGCTTCAAGGTTATTGTCTCTCATATACTTTGACATACACGTATCATTAAGAGGCCCCCGACTTCTTACAGAGAAAAAGAAATCGTTGCGAGAAAGCGAGCGCGCTTGTTTTAAAATGTCTAATGCCTCTGTTGATAAGGGCACACGAAATTCTGTTGTAGCATCACGCTTTCCTTTCATATTTTCAGCAGGAATAGTCCATATATCCCCATCAACTTGATCCTTATGAATATGACGTAAAACGCCTGTCAGAATAAGCAAACGCGAAGCCAGTTGTGTCATAGTTATTTTTTGACAAAGTGTTTTATAAAAAGCCGGCACATCTCTCCAATCCATGGCTGGTCTATTAATAACCTTATGACGTTGTTTGCCTAATAAAGCTTGTGCTTTTTCTGCTGCTTGTAAATCAACATCCAATCCTAGTGCAGCCGCATGTTTGAGACACATATTGAGACGCTTGAGAGCTCTATAAGCAACTCCAGCTTTTGTATGCCAGATAGGAGCAAAAACATTGCGTATCTCTGTTTGGGTAATCTCTGAAACGGGTAGACAGCCTAATTTAGGGAGAATATGAAGTTTTAAGGGTGAAAACCAGTTTCCATTTTTACCATCCCCTTTTAATTCAGCTTTACGACTTTCAAAAGTCTCTAAAGCAATATCTTTTAAGTAATGAAGATTGCTTATTGCTTCACGCTTTTGTTTATTGCGCTCTTTAATGGGGTCACGACCCTCATGCAAAACAGAACGCCATTGGTTTGCCAATTCACGCGCTTTTTTTAAAGAAACATGTCTTAATGCACCCAAGCCCATTTCGCGGCGCCGACCATGAATGGTATAACGATAAAGCCATTGAGCACCGCCATCTTTACGCTTATGAAGTAACAAGCCAGCACCATCGTTATATTTGCCAGCCCCCAATGTTGCGACAGATCTTGCATTAAGACGGTTCATAAGAGCCATTTTTAATCCTTTCTTATACGATTTTTACCCACACGCCAGCCCCGCTTTTGACGTGCAAGGAAATGGTTTTGATTGATTCAACATGGAGAGGTTTGAAATGAGAGAATCTTACGTTATTCGGATCTTTAATTCAATATGAATAATGCTAGATTATCATTATAAATCAATACGTTGTTCCCCATACACATTACCCCCAATCCCTGTATCATACATTTGATACGCATCTGCACCCCCACGCTTAAAGACATTCTGCATCCAAGTGGGAGGGGCGCTTGTTTGTACCTGCTTCTGTTCTGTCGTTGTTGGTGTCTTGCTCCCCATGTCACAATTCCTTCCTATAATAAAGCATAGCTATGCCATAGCCTTGCTTGTCCAATGCGCGCTTCCAACCTAAACGACCCAAGATCTCCATTTCAGAAGCCCCATTCTCACGCGCCCAATCCTCTACAAATGTCAAATTATCAACTTGATCAAGAACGCCCTTGCCACTACATTCACAAATCAGAGCGCGCTTCTTTCCTAAAACTGTCTGTTGTATCTGGGTCGTGAATGCCGCTAAAAAGCGCTCCTCATCATCCAAAACAAGCCATAACTGTTTCTTGCCACTGCAAATCGCTTCAAGGAGCTCTTGCAACGTGATTTCATGTTTAAAACGCTCTACATACTCTCTAAAAGATGCAATGATTTCTTCAAGATAAGGCGCTATACGCTCCATATCCCAAGACGTGGTCAAAAAGACTTTTGCCATTACCCTCTGCCTAAAGGACGTAAATCCACATTAAACCCTGTGATATGGTTCCAATGAACGCCTTCAGGAATGCGTAATTTAAAGCGGTGATAACGATTGCGCGAACGACCATGATAAGCGCCCGTGACATATGAACATGCCCTCTCTTGGTGCCATGTAATCGGTGTCTGATGATTACGAAGCCGACGTTCTCCTATACTTAAAAGACCTTGCGTCGTATCAACTTCGGCAAATACTTTCGTGATAAAGTTAAAACTTCCATCTGGTGCTCCCATTTCTTGTGAAACAACCGTTGCCTCCATCGGTGCTCCCGTAAACATAACAAGCCGATTGTTATCATCAAAAGCACCAAGCATTGGCGCGCCACTTTGCCAACGAGGGCTGTCTAAAGAAGCCGGCAAGGACTCAAGATTGATCGAAATCTCATCTAACTGTTCTAAAGTATAACCTGTCGTAAATACTGGAAACAACGTGAAAGGTTTTCCCTGTAGCGTCGACCATTTCTGCAAGCCCCAATCATAGACAAAGGTCGTTTGCTCGTTATTGCCTCTTTTTAAGGACCAGTAAATCCGGTTATCAATGGGATCTATCACTCCTTGCATCTCATCAAGAGCAAATTTATCAAAAGTTTTAAAAACCGTTCTATCAACCTTCTCAAAGCCTATCGGCAAAAGTTGACCATCAGCACTCATCTGATAAAAACCACCATCACCTGCAAAAAAAGCATCACTCCCTCGACATGCTATAGAGGCTGCACTGCGGGCTCCTCGCTTGTCTTGTATCTTTTGAAACGTAAATACAATCTTAGAACCCGCAACAAAGGTTCCTGCATAAATAGCAGAACGCATAAAAATGAGGGGATTGGTGGACTCTGTTGCCCCTTGAACATATTCTCCATCCGGAAAATCTTGAAAATCGCAATCTTTCTCTTTAACTGTCCAATGAGTAGCATCTTCCAAGCCAGACCAATGAATGCGATTGGGGTGATCTGTCAATTGCATCAAACAAACAAAAGGTCCCCAAACCTTCACCAAGCCTGCTTTCGGTGGATTGCCTCCTAAATCTTCAAACCGTTCAGAGCTATGGGTATTAAAGACTTGCGGTTTATCATTTTTATTCACTGCAATAATTCTTTGACCAAACAAAGCGAACGACCATTGATTATCCTCATGTGCTTGATACGTCACACCATTTTGGCTGATGTCTTTCCAACCCTTCGTTTGACTATCATAACTGTAAAGCTTTTGCTTGCCTCCTACGATTATCTTAACACCATTGCCACTTCTAAACGCTATTGAACCCAAAGGCTTTTCTTCTAAAGGATGAGACACAACCATTGCACTAGGCATGGGTATGTAACCGCCATCTGCCGGTAAAACATTCACAAGTGTATCCGTAAAGCTACCGTTGACGATCGCAACATCTGGTCTGTAATCAGCGATTGGAAAATAAACCATCTTAAAAATCCGTTGGTATTATTCTGGTCACGTTATGACGTTGAGACGTCTCTGCACGCAATTCATGCAACTGTTCGTTAAAGTCATTGTACGCTGCCGTTGCACAATCGGGTTCTTTAAGAATATTCTTGTACAGTTCATATTTTGCACGCGCCTTAATCAAATCAAACGCGTGCACAAACCATGGATGCTCCTCATCAACACTCTCTATCTCTACAAGGCATTGATTTATAATGATAATCTATCGTTATTCATATTGAATGAGAGTCCCGAATAACCTAAGATTGTCTCATTTTAAA
>NZ_JBHIQP010000023.1:0-5770 GCF_042196625.1 Bartonella sp. AC535YNZD
TCCGTAAGTATAGAGGAAGAAACCGGTTTGTTTTTCCTCTTCTTTTCCTAAGACAGATGTTCTGATATTGGCTAAGAGTGCGTTTTGTTTAGCCATATCGGTTAATCCACTGTAGAAGAGAGCATTTGGCATGACCAAATAGCTTGCTGTTTGTGGTACAGGGGCAACGGTAGGGATATTTGTTTCAGGATCAGGATTTGAACCAGAATTGGAGCCAAGCAGTTCGGGTTGCAAACGGAAATCCCAGAAATTTTCATTCTTTTCATCAAAGAGGTTTTGTGCAATATCGGCTTTGCCTTGGCTTGAGTCTGGTCCATAGGCACGTAGTGTATACATATCCGGTAAGCCACCTCTTGTGGTATAACCATTTACCAGTTTGAAAGAGTTTTCTTCTGCTTTTCCAGAAACTTGAATGAGTGAAAGACCACGGACATTGGCAGCAGCAGAGGTGTTTGCTTCGATATTGTTCTCTTCTAAGCGCCCCGTGACATAAACTGATGTGTTGCCAGAGACATCCCCATGGATCAAAAGTCTATCGGTTTTTTGGTCATTTATTGCAGCACCATCACTCCAAGCCGTATTGAAGTAAATCTTTGCATCACCCGTTGCATTGTAGACTTCTTGCGTGTCTGGTTTACCAGAACCTATATGCAATGTTTGGTAATGATCTTCGGTTGGTTTCTCAAAAACAATGGAGCTGTTATCGAGATTAAGCACAGAAACATCAGAACGAGATCTTTGAGCGATATCAAGCAGATTGCCATCATCATCTTTTTCATTTTTGCTGATTTTCAACGTCCACGTTGTATTGTTTTTTAAATCAAAGTGCACATTTCTGTCTTTAGCAATATTTGCTCTGCCTTCTAGAGTAGACTGATCAGTGCTTAAGGTGAAGGTGCCGTTGGAGATCGCTTTAACCTCTTTATCATTCCAATAATTATCGGTTCCCCAAGATTTTGGATTTTCGAAAATACCATCTCCTAATAATACGTCGGCATGGATTTCTGAATTTTTGAGATTGACTGTACCGATTGACAAACTTGGAATATCTTCAATGTTATCGTTAGTAAAAGCTCCAACAAAAATTCCAGTACCATTTTCAGCATGAAGCTCTGCATTAGTCAGATTGATTTCACTGTTTTTACGTTTTTGTGGAACATCTGGATAATCTAGATCAGGATTAGAGAGAGCTATAAATTGCAAACCAGCAACTCCTGCTATCATAGAAGTATTCACGACATCAATATGTCCGTTAAATGCCGCCCATAGTGCAACTTTTTTTGCTTCTATTTTATTTTTCTTCCCATTCTGAAGGGTGTCGGATTGGGTATCTAGACCTTTAGAATTAGCATCAATAGCGCCATTAATCATCTTAATTGTGCTATCTTTACCAATAGCGAGACCAACATCAACATTTTGAATGGTTGTTTTGCCATTTAATTCAACTATACTGTCAGCCTCCCAAGTGTTTACACCAACGGTTGCTGCTTCGGACTCACCACCGATTATTGTTAAATCTCCGCTAATAATTTTACTTCCATCCTCTGCATAAAGACCTTCATCAAAATTTTGAATGGTTGTTTTGCCCGTTAACTGAATTTCACTCCCAGAGCCCGCTGTCCATACACCAGATCGTGCTTCATTGGGGTTGTCATTAATTGCTTTACCACCGACTATTGTTAAATCTCCGCTGGTAATTTTACCACCATTATAGGCTCCAAGACCGTACGAAACTTTTTCAAAGGTTGTATGCCCCTTTAATTGAATTTCACTATTGGGATCAATGGCTATTATACCAGAAGTGCCGTATTCTTGGTTTTCATAAGCAGTTATTGTTAAATCTTCGCTGGTGATTTTACCACCTTTTTCTGCTCTCAGTCCGTCTCTAACTTTTTCAATGCTTGTTTTGCCTTTTAATTCAATTATGCTTCCAAAGCCATGGGCATTTGCACCGTTTCCGAAGTTATCGGTTGTTAGAGTAACATCCGTAATTTCAATACGTCCACCATTTTCTGTAAGTAATGCGCCTTCATGTCCATTCAAACTTCCTCCTATGACAGCCCCTCCTTTCATTGTGATCTTGGATTCTATACCATCTGCATGGAGTCCAGTACCATTAGATGATGCGACTGTAACATTGTTGTTTAAAGTAATGATGCTGCCATTTTGAGCAGATATTGCTGTATTTTTTGCACGAAATGATCCTCCAGACACTGTTATTGTTGAGTGATCCTCTGCAAATATGCCTGTTAGTGCTTGAGTAACGGTTACATTGTTCAAGATTACTGTGCTGTTTTTAGCATTTATTCCTAAGGATAGTGAACTGTTATCGTTTTCACTCGATATTACCACGTCTTCCAGCTTGTTTTTTTTACTCTTACTGTCAGAAAAGGAAGCGCCAGTGCTAGATAAAATGCCAGATGAGGAGGGCCCCATTCCAGAACATGTAATTGTTCCTTTAGTCATTTGAAGTGTAGCACCGTCTTTGGCTTCAAGGCCTAAGAAAATACCAGAACCAGTTCCTTTAATGGTTGTGCCATCCAGTAACTCAATCGCACTGTCAGCACCTTCTGCTGTTACAGCATAGACGGTTTCGTTTGTGCCCTGGTTTATATCTTTATTCGTAACAATGGTTAAATGTTTTCCAATGATTTTGCCACCGTCTTTTGCGTGAATAGTTTCGTAGGTTTTATCGGATACTTCTTGTTGTTTTCCCTCAGAAACTACGAGGGTTTCAGCATGTGCACTGAACTGGATGTTAAATAGGATAATAGCGGCTACAGCCGTGCATGATAAAAGGGATGTTTTATACACTAGTATTCTCCTTATGAGAGCCCCCAAATATTCATTTCCCCGCGAACTTCATAAGAAGAAGTGAAAATGGATAGTTGATATTAATTTCAGTAATTGTCTTTATTTGGTAAGACATTTTTGGTTTTTTGTCAAAATTAAAAAATAATTGATATTAATTATGTCTAATACAAAATGTATTTATAACTGATTTTATTTAAAGAATTATAATTTTGAATATTATTATTCAGAGAAATATTGTGAGATACTGATATAGTGGTACCATGACATCTTTTACGTGATGGTAGGGATTATTATATGACCCAAATTGGGGTTATGAGGGAACAAAAAAGGATGTAGAAGAAGCTTATAAAAAAGCTAATCTACTTGGGCTTAAAGTGGATTTTCATTTTTCAACACAGTGGTATTAATTTATTTCTAATAGACTTCTCTTTTTCTCAAAGTAGGAAGTACTTTTCATCCACTGGGGATGGAAGTGCTCTGTTGCATTTGTTGTGTCTTGTCTTGGTGATTTTCGTAAAGAACTAAGTATAAAGAGGGAAGGGTGCTTTAAAAGGAAAAAAGATGGCTTTAATGTACAAAAAAGGCAGCATATTGTGGCTGCCCTTTTTGTTAAATTGAATAGAATGAATAGGCTATTTTTATAGCCTTGTATTAAAACTGATAGCGTATGCCACCTGAAAAGCTTGCACCACTTATACCAGTTTTCTGAAGCTTTTGTCGATAGCTTACATCACCGTAAAGAGAGAAGTTGTGAGATAGTCGCGCATTGATACCAATTCCTCCCTCAATTGCTGTTCCCATGGGATCAAGGTTAAAATTCTTGCTCATTTGTACTTTTCCATTATCACCAAAGGTTTTGATCAAGTTTACTTTTCCATAGAAGGAAAGGGCAGGACCATTTTCAGCAGTCATAATGGTTTTGGTTAAACGTCCACCAACACGGATCAACCATTGAGAAGGATTTTTCATATCAACGGTAAAATTATCAGCATCTTCAATGGTATTAAACATCAAATGTTGATAAGCAAGTTGTGCTTGAGGCTCGAAGGTTAAGCCTTCCATTCCGGTTGCAAACTCTTTGCCAACAGTGGTGGAGATACTCAACATTTTGGCATTTTTCAACTTTGCGGTTTTGCCAATGATAGCATTGCCGATATCTCCTTTTAGAATTCCATAGGATAACAGTGTATCTATATAGAAACCATTGTCATGCTGCACGCTGCCATAAGCTGTTAGTGACCATTTATCCAATGTGCTCTCACTGACATCATCCATATCCTTTGGAGTGAAAGATAGCCGCCCATAGGTGCCTACAAGACCGAAATGTGTCGTGGTATTTTGTCCTTCTAATACCGCTAATGTGACACCGGCTTGGAGAGCAGCATAACGGACATCAGCACCATAACCATATTTAAGGGGACCACGTTTCGAGGATAAGGTTCCTTTACCCCCATAGGTAGAGAGGAAGAAACTGTTTTTTAGATTTTTCTGCTCTCCCAAGACTGTTGTTCTCATATTGGCTAAAAGTGCATTTTGCTTGGCCATATCGGCCAATCCAGTATAAAAGAAAGCATTTGGCATAACCAAATAGCTTGCCATTTGTGGTACAACTGCTCTTACTTTTGAATCGGGGTTAAGAAATTCAGACTGCAAGCGAAAATCCCAGAAATCTTTATCCTTTTCATCGAATAAGTTTTGGTTAGCATTGGCCTTGCCATAACTTGATACTGGTCCATAGGCAGTCAGCGTATATTTATAAGGAGTTCCTCCTATGGTGGTATAGCCATTTTTCAATTTAAAGGAGTCTTCTTTTGCTTCTCCAGAAACTTGAATAAGTGAAAGTCCACCTATATTGGAAGGAGCAGAAGCATTTTCTACACTCTCTTTATCCCCTGAAGAACTTTTGACGTAAACTGTTGTGGTGCCTGCTACATCACCGTGAATGAGAAGCCTATCGGTTTTTTGTGCATCTATTGCAACACCATCACTCCATATAGCGTTGAAATGAATTTCTGCCTCACCAGAGGCATTATAGACTGCTAGAGTGGTTGGTATTCCAGATCCTACATGCAATGTATGATAATGATCTTCTACCAGTCCATTGAAAACAATAGAACTATCATTGAGATTGAGCACAGAAATATCAGAACGTGACCTTTGAGCAATAGCAAGCAGTTTTCCATCATCATCGGTTTCTTTTGTACTGGTTTTCAATATCCATGTTGTCTTGTTTGCCAAATCAAAGCGTACAGTTCTGTTTTCTGCAATTTTTGCTCTTCCCTTTAATACCGAGTTATTAGCATTTAGTGTAAAAGCAAAGTTATTTTCTTTAGTGGAAGCTTTTGCTGCTAATAAAATATCGGCACTGATTTCTGAATTTTTGAGATTGGCTATACCGATTGATTGGTCTGCATTAATTCCAATACTATTTTCAGTGCGAAGCTTTGTATTTGTCAAGTTGATTTCTAAGGTGTTATCGTCCTCGGATTTATCAAATGTTATGCCACTGTTTTCTGCTGTTGCAGAAACATTTGTTACATCAATATATCCGCTATTTTTTACAACAAATGCTGATCCTTTTGCTGCTACGGTCCCTCCATTCATTTTAATCGTGCCACCGTTTTCTGCATAAAGCCCGATGAAAGTATTGCTAATCGCTGTATTTCCATACAATTCAATTAAGCTGTTAGGATTGCTGGTAGCTGCACCGTATCCGTTACCATCCATCGTTGTTAGAGCAACGTCTGTGACCTTAATATGTCCACCATTCATTGCGAACAATGCCATGGTTTTCGCAGTTACTGTTCCCCCAGTCATTATGATTGTGCCACTATTTTCTGCATCAAGTCCGGTTACAGCATTATCAATAGTTGTCTTCCCATACAATTCAATCAAGCTGTTAGGATCGGTGGTAGCTGCGCCATAGTTACCATTTGTTGTTGTTAGAGCAACATCT
>NZ_JBHIQP010000023.1:5870-8957 GCF_042196625.1 Bartonella sp. AC535YNZD
GTAACCTTAATATGCCCACCGCTTTTTGCAAGCACTGCCATGTTTGCAGCAGTTACAGTTCCTCCCGTCATTGTGATTGCCCCACTATTTTCTGCATTAAGCCCGATGAAAGCATTATTAATTGTTGTTTTGCCTTGCAATTCGATCAAGCTATCAGGATCGGTGGTAGCTGCGCCATAGTTACCATTTGTTGTTGTTAGAGCAACATCTGTAACCTTAATATGCCCACCGCTTTTTGCAAGCACTGCCATGTTTGCAGCAGTTACAGTTCCTCCCGTCATTGTGATGGTACCACTATTTTCTGCATTAAGCCCGATGAAAGCATTATTAATTGTTGTTTTGCTTTGCAATTCGATCAAGCTATCAGGATCGGTGGTAGCTGCACCGTATCCGTTGCCTATTGTTGTTAGAGTGACATCTGCAACCTTAATATGTCCACCACTTTTTGCAAGCAATGCTGCGCTTGTCCCAGTTACAGTTCCTCCCTTCATTGTGATGGTACCACTATTTTCTGCGCCAAGGCCAGTTACAGCATTATTAATCGTTGTTTTCCCATGTAATTCAATTAAGCTGTTAGGATCAGTGGAGGCTGCACCGTATCCGTTACCATCTATTGTTGTTAGTATTACATCCGTGACATCAATATATCCGCCGTTCTTTGCAAATAATGCTGCGCTTTTTCCAGTTACAGTTCCTTCCGTCATCATGATGACACCTCTGTTTTCTGTATAAAGCCCGATAAAAGCATTATTAATCGTTGTTTTCCCATACAATTCAATTAAGCTGTAAGGATCTGTGGAAGCTGCTCCGTTTCCGTTACCATCTGTTGTTGTTAAAACAACATTTTCGCCTCTAATATATCCACCGTTCACTGCCAATAATGCTCTGTTCCCCCCAGTCACTATTCCTCCCATCATTGTGATTGTGGAGAATAAACCGTCTGCATAGAGTCCATCGCCATAAGATGATGTAACTTGAACGCTGCCTTTTTGACTATTGGCTAAAGTAATGATGCTGCCTTCCGTAACGTATAGCCCAGCGTGTTCTCCATTATATTCTCCTCCTAATATCGCTATTTGAGAATGACCTTCTGCGGATATGCTGGTTTCTGCTTGGGTAATGGTTACATTTTCTAAAGTGACTTGACTTCCAGCAAAGGCTGTTATTCCTGTGTATAAAAACTCTTCATTTACCAATTCATTTTCTAATTCACTTTCCCAGCCAGCGTCTAATTCATTGTCCGATGTTTTTGCATTTGCTAGCTTGTCTTGATCACTTATGCTGGTGTTTGCATAAGTAATTGTTACATTTTCTAGCTTGTTTTTTTTGCTCTTACTTTCATTGAAGAATGCGCCAGTTTCAAAAGCTTTAATGGTTCCTCCTGTCATTGTGATTGTGCCACTGTTTTCTGCATAAAGCCCAATTACAGCATCATTAATTACCGTATTTCCATGCAATTCAATTTTACTGTTAACATCATTGGCTATTGCACCGATTCCGGTGCCATCTGTTTTTAAAGTAACATCTGAGATGTCAATATGTCCGCCATTTTCTGCAAGCAATGCTGTGCTTCTTCCAGTTATTGCTCCACCAGTCATTGTGATTGTAGATTGTTCACCATTTGCATAAAGTCCATCACCATGGGATGATGTAACTTGAACACTGCTTTTTTTGTTATCGGCTAATTCGCTATAAGTTAAAGTAATAGCGCTGCCTCCTGTAGCGGATATTCCTTTGAGTTCTCCATCAAATGCTCCTCCTAATATCGTTATTTCAGAATGATCATTTGCAAATATACTGGTGTTTGCTTGTGTAACCGTTACGTTTTCTAAAGTAACTTTGCTTTTGTTGTCGGCATTTATTCCCTCGTCCATGAAGTGGTCGTCTTTACCGCTTGATATTGTTACACCTTCCAGCTTGTTTTTATCATTCATACTGTTTTCGAAGAAAGCGCCAATTTCAGAAACCGTAATAATGCCTCCAGTCATTTTGATTGTAGCACCATCTTTTGCATTAAGACCAAGACGAATGTCAAAATCAGTTCCTTTAATGGCTGTGTCTTGCAGGAATGTAATCGCACTGCCAAGACCGTCAGCTGTTACAGCATAAATATCTGTGTCTTTATTCCCAACCACAGTTAAATGTGTGCCAGTGATTTCTCCGTTGTCTTTCGCATTAATCATCTCATACGTTGTATTAGATACTTCTTTTTTCTCGCCGGAAACTTCAAGAGTTTCAGCATATACATTGAGATGGGTGTTGAATAGCATGACAGCTATGACAGCCGTGCAGGATAAAAGGGACTTTTTACACATCAAGATTTCCTAAATTATAAGTAAATTATAAGTGCCACACACTCTTCCCCCGCTTATAAGAAGGATATCAAATGGATGGGTATTTTAGAGATGGAACGTGATAGGCGATTTTTATTTTTATGTAAAGTATAAAATAAATTATATATTTAATATATAATGAATTATATTTTAAATTCATTTTGTTCTAAAATAAATATATTATGTTAATATTATATAAGTATTATAAGTTTTTCTATTCAAGATATGTGTTATGTTTGCATAAAACTTGTTGCTTATGCTTAAAGAAAAGAAGTAGGCAAGAAAATTTCAAAAAACTGTATGCTTGAGCCTGATAGAGATCTCTTTCAACATCATAAACAAAGCTAATACCATAGCTTTCATGTTTTCCTTTAATACGGTTACGATGAAATAGCGTTCATTGATTTTTCAATCGACTTTTAGTTTTTTTCAAGGGAAATTTTTACTAGTTGAAAGCGTGATATTTTATTGTCTTGAAGTTTTCTAACTAATTTTCTCAAAGAGAAATGTTGGCGATGTGTATTAGTAGAGAAGAATAGAGGAGAGATAAAAAGGCAACACGATGTGCTGCCTTTTTTGTTAAATTGAATAGAATGAATAGGCTATTTTTATAGCCTTGTATTAAAACTGATAGCGTATGCCACCTGAAAAGCTTGCACCACTTATACCAGTTTTCTGAAGCTTTTGTTGATAGCTTACATCACCATGAAGAGAGAAATTGTGAGACAGTTGCGCATTGATGCCAACGCCGCCT
>NZ_JBHIQP010000024.1:0-8358 GCF_042196625.1 Bartonella sp. AC535YNZD
AGCGCTTTTGTTAATCAGCGCTTGGACACCTGCCTGTATCGCCGCATTCATGGCCGTACTCGAGCCAAGCCCCAAAGTACCAGCAGCAAGCACCGCTGGCAACAGCGCTTTTTAAACAGCCAAGACCAGCATGAGCCACGATCTGCGTGACCGTGTCTATTTTCCCTCTGCCTTGGCTTTGCATTATCACTTCCCCAGCATGATCCGCAAATTTTTTACATAAAAATTACTTGTGTAGTACTGAGGGTCTTTAGAAAAACTAGAATTTCCACACCTCCAATGTCATCCCCTCCATAGTTTTTTCCAAAAACTCTTGTAAAAAGGGATAGGTTGCGGAGTGGGAGTGTTCTTAGTCTTTTCAATCGATTGATCACCATCAAGTATCTCTTCTCCCGCGTGTACTATAATCCTTTTGCAAAGGTATTCATAAAAATTACTGGCGTAATATTCGCAATCGCCCAATGGAAGCCTGACATAGAGTGGGCATTCTCCATCCCGAAACTGCGTATAATCAAAATAAAAGGTTTCACCAAGATCATAACTCACAACGAGTTGTTCTGGTGTCGTAAAACCACGTTTTCTATCATTTAAGTTTTGGTAAACGATATCACCAGCAGGAATACCTTCCCCACAATCCTTATAAAGGCTAAAAATTTCTTCGCCACCAATTTCTCCTCCTTTATAATTTTTTAAAAAACTCTTGTAAGAAGATGTAAATTGTAAACTGAGAATTTTCTCCGCCTTTTCAATTACAAAATCATCAACCGCATTTTTTGCAGTACCAAAATTGATAATCTCATCATCATATTTATTCACTTTATCAATTAATACTGCAACATCAGCTAAGGTGTAGGTTTTCATGAATCTTCCCCTGCATGGTCCTTAATTCTTTTACAGAGAAATTCATAAAAATTACTTGCATAATAAAGGGGATCTCCAGATATTACCTCAAAATAGAGCGGACATTCACCATCCTGAAACTGAGAGTAATCAAAGTAAAATGTCTCACCAAAATCAGTTCTACTCACAACAAGCTGCTGTGATTTTGCTAAACCATTTTTCATTTCTGTTAAGCGATTATAGACAATGTCACCAGCATGAATGCCCTTATACTCCGCATAAACGCTAAAGATTTCCTCACTACCAATTTCTCCCCCTTTATAATTTTTCAAAAAACTCTTGTAAGAAGATGTGAATTGCAAACCGAGAGCTTTCTCCGCCTTTTCAATCCATATATCATCGACAGCATTTTCTGCAGTCCCAAAACTGACAATATCACTATCATATTTATCAACTTTATCAACTAATTGTATAACATCATCTAAGGTATAGTTTTTCATAGATGATCCTCAAAACTTGCGTAACGCTCCATATTTCTTCTATCAATTGCCCCTCCTCCATAGTTTTTTCCAAAAACTCTTGTAAAAAGGGATAGGTTTCGGAGTGGGAGTGTTCTCAATCTTTTCAATCGGTTGGTCACCATCAGGTATCTCATCTCCTGCGTGTACTATAATTCTTTTGCATAGGAATTCATAAAAATTACTGGCATAATATTCGCAATCCTCAGATGGAAGCATAACATAAAGTGGGCATTCTCCATCCCTAAACTGCGTATAATCAAAATAAAAGGTTTCACCAAAAGCAGCATCACAAACGATAAGCTGTTCTGGTGTTGCGAAACCACGTTTTCTATCATTTAAGTTTTGAAAAACAATATCATCAAAAGGAATATCTTCTCCACACTCCTTATAAAGCCTATAGATTTCATAACCACCAATGTCCCCGCCTTTATAATGTTTTAAAAAAACTTTATAGGAAGATGTGAATTGCAAACCAAGAATTTCCTCAGCTTTTTCAATCACGAGATCATCAACCTCCTTATCTTTGCTAGCAAAATTAACAATATCACCTTCATATTTATCAACTAATACTGTAACATCATCTAAGGTATAGGTTTTCATCAATTATCCTCCATAAATTATTTTATAAGTTTCTTTTTTCTTTTTTCATCAATCGTAGAGTATTACTGCCGGTGCTCCTGTCCCCATCTGTCAAAATTTAGACCTATGATACCCCATTTCATATCAATTATTCCTCCTAAACTACTGTTTTTTTGTTCTCCATGCCCATTGCCGTATTCTTTCCAATATTCCTCTCTCTGCTTCTCAAACTTTTTTCTATCTATGAGCGATTGATGTGTTTTTGGATTAGCATGAATAACAGAAGTATATTTTTTATGAAATTCATGGCTAATTTCCGCTAGGGGTCCATCAGGGGTTTGATTTAGGTGATGCAACTCAACAGGCTTACCATCAAACCCTATAGGTGCTCTTCCTGTTTTTGTCCTTTCAACATTGATGCCCCATACCGTTTCCCCTTTTTCAGTCCATTTAACCCTTGCATGAGGATCAAACAAATCGTCTCTCCGATAAACTGTGTAGGTCTGTCCAAATTTGCTATCGGTAAATTTAGTGGGTTTCTTTTTTAACCAAAGCTTTTTTTCTTTAGCAGCAAGTTTAGTTAGTTCTTTCTTCGCCGCAAATTTGTCAGGATCTCCTTGAGCTGCAAGTTCTGCAAGATTTTTCTTGGAAGCGAATTGGACAAAATCTTTCCTAGCATTGAACTTGATCACAGCCTTTTCGCCAAGCTTTATGGCTCCCTTGGCTGCTCCAGCGCCTCCAACAAAGTTTTCTAACACTCCGGCTGATAATCTTCCACTTTCAAAACCAGCATTAAAAGCTCCGTTAACTTCCGCTTTTTCAAGATTCTCTTTTACGTAATCTATATCCCCTATAAAGGAATCCTCAACACCTCCCCAGAATTGACCAGCACCTTCCCAGACATCATCAATAACATGTCCACTCACGACCCAAGACGCTCCTGTTCCAATGTCTTTAAAACTCTTTTCAACGCCCCCCCGTGGATTGCTAGCAAATATTATCATTTGTAACATCATGTTCTTCACAGCGCCATCAGTTAACTCGTATAGCTTGATTGGTATATCGGCAATAAGACCAGTCATAATTCCTGTCGAAAAAGTTCTATCTTGTTGTTCATCAATCTCGAACCATTTTTCGTTAACATCTCTTCGACACTGATCATCAGGGCACTCTTCTAACTCTTTCTTCATCTGAGCGCGTTGTGCACTACCCAAAAAGTTATTTGCAGCGGCATTACCTGCGGCATCGGCGCCGGCATCAACATCGCCACCGGCAAGGGCAGCGGCAACGCCCCCCGCAGCCCGTGCAACATCAATGGTGTGGTCTCTAAAGTCAGCAAACTGCGCATCAATCTTTGCGTTTATACGCGCTTGCTCTTCCGCAGTTGGGGTGCGACCGTTTAGGTCCCCCATTTCCTCTTTCACAATGCCTTGCACCCACAATTGAAACTGGAGCATAGCGGTGGCTTCGCCCACAGCACCCCCCACAGCACCTGCAGAGCAAGCACCGCTTGCAACAGCGCCTTTTAAACAGCCAAGTCCTGCGTGGGCAACGATTTGCGTGACCGTATCTATTTTGCCTTCAGCCTTGGCAGTACCGATTTCTTCTGCCAACGATTTGCCAACCGTATCAGACAGGGCGATGCGCAGATTGTTAAAAAAGTTCTTGTCAAGAGAACCACCCTCAAGAGCCGTTTGAACGCCTGTGCCAATGGCGGCTTTGATCAGGTTCTTTTCCGCTTCACTGGCGATACGATCGACAAAAGGAGCGGTTTTGGGCAAAGATTGCCCAACACCAGCCATTTCGGTTAGTTGGCTGGTTAAGCCTGCTGTCAACATCGACGAGACAATGCTGAGAACATTCTTTGAAGAGCCAAGCTCATGCAAGGCGCCGGCAATATTGCCGCGATTATTGACAAGAGCCACAGCGCTTTTGTTAATCAGCGCTTGGACACCTGCCTGTATCGCCGCATTCATGGCGGTGCTCGAGCCAAGCCCCAAAGCACCGGTAATGGCACTGGCAGCGCCAGAGGCTGCTCCACCCGTAACCGCCGTGACAGCCAAGGCCACGAGAGCCGCACCAGCTTCTGTCAGCCCTTGGGCTTTATAATCCCAGTCTTTAAATTCAGCTCGAACTGCTTGCCAATCAACTTGCTTGGATAATTCTGGATCATCACGCAGTTGCTTAATCCATGCCATGCCTGGGGAGCGAGATAATTGTTCAAGAGATTTGTCTAAATCACCGGTTGCCTCATATTCAACAACAAAGCCATCGCCCGCATCAAGCTTTATGCCACCCTTAGCATCTATGGTGACATGCTCGATGGTCTCCTTCAGATAGCCTTTGTCCCTCTCACTCCACCACACAAGGTTTTCATTACGCTGATAAACATCCTTAAAATCTTGGTCTTAAAGTGCTATTTCTTGTCTTTTTTTCCGATAAAATTGACTATTTTCTCTTTCCACGAGCGGGATTGCTCCTTGCTGATAACCTCTTGTTGATCATCAAACTTTTCTGCCACCCGTTCAATCAAAGCGTAGCTCACTTGCTTCACCTTTGCTACTTCTTTGGCTAAAGCTAATGCACGTTCAAGGTGGGTTTTGTTGATGCTCTCGTCAAAGCCTAGGTGATCACCTGCCGTAAAGCTTTGCTGATAAGATTGTAAGGTCTCAATATTGCCCAATAAGGCAAGAGCGCCAAGATGAAGCAAAGCATAATCCGTATCATCTGCTTTAGACGTTGCATCCCGTTGCCAAGGAGCAGTGCCATAATCAGAGCGAAGTCTTTTAGAAAGGTCAATGTCTTTGACTGACCATTCTAGCGCATCATCAAGTGCTTGCTTTAAGCGATCCGCAGTGACTTCTGGTTCAAAGATTTCCAATCCCTTGGCTTCAAAATTAAGCTGTATATCTGGAATATCTTCCGTGTAGGTAGGATCAATGAATTTACAAGCGGTGGAAAGAATGCCCGTGCTAATCATAAAGGCGCTATCAAATTGCGGGTAGTCTTTGGCAATTTCGTCGTTATAAAGAATATCTACTTCACGATCAGCCAATTGATAGCTTGCCATATGGTCATTCTCATTGATTTTCTCGGTTGACCAGCCTAAGCTTTTTAAAAGTGCATGAGCACTTTCCATGGTGAGACGATCATCATTGTCATCCGCTTCATCCACTTCCTCTGCCACTTCAACAGAAGTTGTTTTAGAAGCAACAGATGCTGTTTGCGGATCCAAGCTTAAAATCGGAGCGTTTTTAGGAAAACCAGTCCGATAACGGCGTGCAAGAGCAAGGACGTTATCAATAATATGTGCTATGTTTTCCCTTATCAAAGCTGAAAAGTTTTTATCCTTCAAACTTTCCTTATAAAATTTGAGTTTTTCAACATCCCCAATAAGAATAAGTGCAATAAGGTGCAACTTCGCAAAATCATATTCACTGTCTGGGGACAAAGCCGCATAATCATAGATGATTTGATTCACATTTTGTCGATCAGCCCAGCACAAAATATCCGCACTGATCTGTTTCAGCTTGCCTTCATCCAATTCAGTACTAGAAACTGCATAAACTTCTTCTGATTCTTTAAGAACGGTATATTGGGGAGTATTGATGAAAATAGATCGATAAGCTGTAGAAAAACCAAGTGTTGAAAGAGAAACCTTGAAGGTAACAAATGGTGTCTCTCCTTTTTTATCAAGGTCGTACACTATATTAATGATACGATCTTTCGTTATAAAATAAGCATTGCAATTGTAATTTTTATCACGATAGACTGTCCAGTCCATCCTTTTTAAGTCTTCAGAAACTGTATTAAGAAAAGACAAATCTTGTAAACTAAGACGATCATCTATAGCTTTTCGCTCATTAAGGATTTTCAGATATTCTTCAGCAAATTGAACGGCATGGTTAATATATCTCTCTACTTCACGGTCATCCAAAATCTCAGAAATCTTACCGGCTTCTAAAAAATTTTGATAAGATTTCAGAACATCAATTTGACCTGTCAATGCTAAACAAGCCAAATGCCAGACTATACGTATATTGTAGCTATACTTTTGAACACGTGTTTTGCTTTCTATTGATGCTTGTAAATCTTGGGCACGTGCCCACTGTATTATCCGCTCAGAGATTTTGATAAGCTCTTGCTCATCTAATGTCTCTACACAAATATCAATGCCTTTACCAAAACCACTAAAAACCCCCCCCCCAATCGTATTAAAAGAATTATAAATATTTTTAGGAGAAACACACCAATATTCCTTACTATAGTGAATACAATTGCAAGCGACAGAAATCATTTCATTAGATATTTCAGCTTCAATACGGACATTGTAATTATCATGAAGACGTATAAAACCAAAATCAAATTGAATAAAGCGGTCGGGCAAAATCAACCACATTTTTCCAGGTTCCGTTGAAAACCACCCTTGTGTTTTAAGAACGCGCATTGCTGCTGTGAGACTTATCGAGCGCTGTTTTGGCTTCTTGCGCGTTAGAATATCGTCTAATTCCCCATTTTTATAGGCCTGTGCAAAAAAAAGCAGGCGATCATCCGATGTCATTGTTTTATAATCTGCAAATTCTGGCACAGATAGTTTTGGGGTAGATCTATCACTCCTTAAAGCCTCCATATCACCAAGTAATGCTTGTGCAACGGCAGAATGATTAGTAGCTTCCTCGCACAACTCTTTTTCAATATCCTGTGCTTGCGCCCATGCAATCACTTTGTTTAAAGCGGTTGTGATATGGCTTTCGGAAAGATCCGGAGCTTTAACATTAAAATCCTCCTTCGCGTAAAACAGCACATCTCCATATTTACGCTGTGATTTTTCACCTCTAGAATATTCCCGAGCAAGACAATAAGCAGCGGTGGTGAGATCAGCCGAAAGCAAAAACTCTTTGCCACTCTCTCCATAATTTTTTACACCATAGCCAATACCGACAATGCGATCGGGAAGATGATAATGCGCAAAAGTATCCCCCACGTTATCACGATAAGGCTCCCAGCCCAGTCTTTTTAAAATCTCTGTGACATCTTTAGTTTGCATCATGAATCACTTTCCTTGTGCAAGAAGCTCTGTTAAACGGCTCGGATGACGAATAACTTCGTATTTTATCGGTCTCCCCCAACGCTTGCCCAGTTGTTCTTTAGGCCAATTTTTCTTAAAATCATCTAATGCTTCCTCAAATTTTTCTGCACTTCCTTTATAATCTCTCTTAAAATCGCTGAGTTCCTGTTGATATTTATTTAGCTTTTCTTTGTTTTTCTCAAGGAATTTTAAAACAACATCTCCTGTGGGTTGCGCATCTCCTGTTTTATACTCCTTTTCCAAAATCTTTTGGTTTTCGGTTAGACCAGCATTCCCCGTTTTTACCTCAACAATTTTTAATTCACCATCCTCTATATAGAGAATATCAGGACGGGATCTTATTGCAACTTCCTTTGTCCCTCCTTTACCATCAGGTTTCTCAACTATTTTTTTAAACGATGCTTCTTGCGTACATGTTGTGCATCCTGCTTCCTGTAATTTTTGCATTTCTTCTGTGCGCTTTCCGTCATGATGCTCCTTATTTTTTTCGAGTGTTTCACGATTGCTATTGCTTTTTGAAGGCTTTTGAGACATTTCACCCTTGGCACTGTCTTCAGAGCCAATTTTTCCAACTGATTGGGCAACTTCCTTTTCTGCTTTTGCAGCTGCTTCTTCAGTCTTAGAAGCAAATTTAGCCAGAGCCTTTTCGCCAAGCTTTATGCCTCCCTTGGCTGCTCCAGCAACTCCTGTCATTAGGGATGCTGTTTCAGTCAATAATTTTCCAAATTCAAGTCCAGCATTAAAGGAACCACCAGCACCAGCTCGCTCATATTCCTCCTCCATTTTATTAATGCGATCTACATAGGACTGTCCAAGGGTCCGACCAATTGTCGCCAAAATCTCACCACTGCTGAAAAAATCTTTGAGCGCTTTCAAAGTCTCTTTGGGATGTTTGGCTATTTGCAAAAAACCATCAACCGTATCGTATATTTCAGCCGGGACACCAGCTACCATACCTGCCGCAAAGCTTATATCTTGCCCTGTACTAATCGCAGTCCACTTCGCAGACACTTCTGCTGCACATAAAAAGTCAGGACACTCCTTTAATTCTTTCTCCATCTGAGCTTGTTGAGCACTGCTGAGGTAGTTATTTGCAGCGGCATTACCTGCGGCATCGGCGCCGGCATCAACATCGCCACCGGCAAGGGCAGCAGCAACGCCCCCAGCAGCCCGTGCAACATCAATGGTGTGGTCTCTAAAGTCAGCAAACTGCGCATCAATCTTTGCAGTGATGCGGGCTTGCTCTTCTGCGGTTGGGGTGCGACCGTTTAGATCTCCCATTTCCTCTTTCACAATGCCTTGCACCCACAATTGAAACTGGAGCATAGC
>NZ_JBHIQP010000025.1:2500-7927 GCF_042196625.1 Bartonella sp. AC535YNZD
TAGAGCGCGCGCTTGATAAGCGTGAGGTCGGAGGTTCAAGTCCTCCCAGGCCCACCAATTACTCTATCAATCTATAAGCGCTTGTGAAACGTGCTCAGAGGAAGCTTTCTTTATTAATTTATAAGAACCTTATCAGTTTATAGGAATATTACCGGTGCATAAAAATTTTACTGGTACAAAGAAAAGTGCTTTCTTTGGTTTTAATATCCAAAATTGCAGTGGTCTTAAGGTAAATTTAAGTGATCTTGAGATATAAGGTAAAAAAATGTTTCGAGAAAAGGCAATAAAGCGTAGCAATTTTGAGAAAATAGCAATTTTAAGTGATCTTGAATTTTAAGCGTTTCGAAGGCGTTATATTGTTTTAGGGGCCGTAGCTCAGCTGGGAGAGCACCTGCTTTGCAAGCAGGGGGTCGTCGGTTCGATCCCGTCCGGCTCCACCACTTTAATCGGTCATCATCATGTTGTAAGAACACGGTTTAGTAAGAGGTTTTTAGCCTTTTGCTTGTTCTATTGAAATTGTGAAGAGAAGATATATTCAGACATGTTCCTTTTTAAGGTTCCTTCTGAGGTGCAAGTTTTTTGTTAAGAAAAATACTTTCTTGGGAAAATGCTTGTTGTCGAAAAAAGGTTTTGGAAAACAGATTTTAAAAAAGATCTTGAAAGAAAAACCTTTCTTCCGAAGAGGAAATCTTAATTTAGAAGGAAATCTTAATTTAGAAAAAGAGACATGTGTCGCAAGGGAATGCTCAAAACCCTTGCTTATGATTGGAAGCTTAACCGCGCCATTGAATATATCTCGAGAAGCTGGTCTTTTCTGCTGATATTTGGTTTGTTTTGCGCTTTATTTTGCACAAGATAAAGAGAAGCAGACAAACCGTGAATGAATATTGGCAATGAGAACGATCAAGTGTCTTAAGGGCATTTGGTGGATGCCTTGGCATGCACAGGCGATGAAGGACGTGATACGCTGCGATAAGCTACGGGGAGGTGCGAATACCCTTTGATCCGTAGATTTCCGAATGGGGCAACCCACCTTTGATGGCTAGAAAAATTAAGCTGTTTTTTAAAACAGTTTAGTTTTCTAGTCGTCAGATAAAGGTATCTACACCTGAATAAAATAGGGTGTAAGAAGCAAACGCAGGGAACTGAAACATCTAAGTACCTGTAGGAAAGGACATCAAACGAGACTCCGTTAGTAGTGGCGAGCGAACGCGGACCAGGCCAGTGGCTTGAATTAAGAAAAGTAGAAACGACTGGAAAGTCGTACCAAAGAGGGTGATAGTCCCGTATACGTAAATCTGATTTAAGTCCTAGAGTAGGGCGGGACACGTGAAATCCTGTCTGAACATGGGTCGACCACGATCCAAGCCTAAGTACTCGTGCATGACCGATAGCGCACCAGTACCGTGAGGGAAAGGTGAAAAGTACCCCGACAAGGGGAGTGAAATAGTACCTGAAACCGAATGCCTACAAACAGTCGGAGCCCAAGATTCGTTCTGGGTGACGGCGTACCTTTTGTATAATGGGTCAGCGACTTAGTCTAACGAGCAAGCTTAAGCCGGTAGGTGTAGGCGTAGCGAAAGCGAGTCTGAATAGGGCGTTCAGTTCGTTGGATTAGACCCGAAACCGAGTGATCTAGCCATGAGCAGGCTGAAGGTAAGGTAACACTTACTGAAGGGCCGAACCCGTATCTGTTGCAATAGATTGGGATGACTTGTGGCTAGGGGTGAAAGGCCAATCAAACTCGGAAATAGCTGGTTCTCCGCGAAATCTATTTAGGTAGAGCGTTAGTCGAATTCTCCAGGGGGTAGAGCACTGGATGGGCTAGGGGTCCTCACCGGATTACCAAACCTAACCAAACTCCGAATACCTGGAAGAACTAACTAGCAGACACACGGCGGGTGCTAACGTCCGTCGTGGAGAGGGAAACAACCCTGACCACCATCTAAGGTCCCCAAGTTATGGCTAAGTGGGAAAGGATGTGAGGATCCCAAAACAACCAGGATGTTGGCTTAGAAGCAGCCACCATTTAAAGAAAGCGTAACAGCTCACTGGTCTAAATAAGGGTCCCTGCGCCGAAAATGTAACGGGGCTAAAGCCATACACCGAAGCTGTGGATTTACTCCTTTTGGAGTAAGTGGTAGCGGAGCGTTCCGTAAGCCTGTGAAGGGAGACTCGTGAGAGCTCCTGGAGGTATCGGAAGTGAGAATGCTGACATGAGTAACGATAAAGGGAGTGAGAGACTCCCTCGCCGAAAGTCCAAGGGTTCCTGCTTAAAGTTAATCTGAGCAGGGTGAGTCGGCCCCTAAGGCGAGGCCGAAAGGCGTAGTCGATGGGAACCACGTTAATATTCGTGGACCTGTGGGTAGTGACGGATTGCGTATATTGTAAGATCTTATTGGATTGATCTTGCAGTGAAGCAGTTCCAGGAAATAGCTCCCACATATAGACCGTACCCCAAACCGACACAGGTGGACTGGTAGAGAATACTAAGGCGCTTGAGAGAACTACGTTGAAGGAACTCGGCAAATTGCACGCGTAACTTCGGAAGAAGCGTGACCCTTTAGCGGGCAACCGTTAGAGGGTGGCACAAACCAGGGGGTAGCGACTGTTTACCAAAAACACAGGGCTCTGCGAAGTCGCAAGACGACGTATAGGGTCTGACGCCTGCCCGGTGCTGGAAGGTTAAGAGGAGATGTGCAAGCATTGAATTGAAGCCCCAGTAAACGGCGGCCGTAACTATAACGGTCCTAAGGTAGCGAAATTCCTTGTCGGGTAAGTTCCGACCTGCACGAATGGCGTAACGACTTCCCCGCTGTCTCCAACGTAGACTCAGTGAAATTGAATTCCCCGTGAAGATGCGGGGTTCCTGCGGTTAGACGGAAAGACCCCGTGCACCTTTACTATAGCTTTACACTGGCATTTGTGTCTGTATGTGTAGGATAGGTGGTAGACTTTGAAGCAGGGGCGCTAGCCTTTGTGGAGTCATCCTTGAAATACCACCCTTACCGATATGGATGTCTAACCGCAGTCCGTTATCCGGATTCGGGACCGTGTATGGTGGGTAGTTTGACTGGGGCGGTCGCCTCCTAAAGAGTAACGGAGGCGCGCGATGGTAGGCTCAAAACGGTCGGAAATCGTTTGTTGAGTGCAATGGCATAAGCCTGCCTGACTGTGAGACTGACAAGTCGAGCAGAGTCGAAAGACGGTCATAGTGATCCGGTGGTCCCGTGTGGAAGGGCCATCGCTCAACGGATAAAAGGTACGCCGGGGATAACAGGCTGATGACCCCCAAGAGTCCATATCGACGGGGTTGTTTGGCACCTCGATGTCGACTCATCGCATCCTGGGGCTGGAGCAGGTCCCAAGGGTATGGCTGTTCGCCATTTAAAGCGGTACGTGAGTTGGGTTCAGAACGTCGTGAGACAGTTCGGTCCCTATCTGCCGTGGGTGTTGGAATATTGACAGGACCTGTCCCTAGTACGAGAGGACCGGGATGGACGTATCTCTGGTGGACCTGTTGTGGCGCCAGCCGCATAGCAGGGTAGCTATATACGGACGAGATAACCGCTGAAGGCATCTAAGCGGGAAACTCACCTGAAAACAAGTATTCCCTGAGAACCGTGGTAGACCACCACGTTGATAGGTCAGGTGTGGAAGTGTGGTAACACATGAAGCTTACTGATACTAATCGTTCGATCGACTTGATCGTTCTCATTTCCCATATTCTTTCTTTAAATATAAAAATTCCAGCTTCTCATCATTCATGCTTTTTGCTGACTTGGTGGTTATGGCGGAGTGAACGCACCCGATCCCATCCCGAACTCGGCCGTGAAACGCTCCAGCGCTGATGGTACTTTGCCTTAAGGCACGGGAGAGTAAGTCGCCGCCAGGTCTGCTAAAGGCATGATAGATAACAATTCAAAATAAAAATATAACGATAAATATCAAGGCTCAATACTGAGAGTAGACAATAAAAAAATCTTGTCTTAAAATATATAGCGCGGGGTGGAGCAGCCCGGTAGCTCGTCAGGCTCATAACCTGAAGGCCGCAGGTTCAAATCCTGCCCCCGCAACCACTTCTTAATAGTTAACCCTATAATATTCCCTAGCATTCCCGTAATAGTAACTTGACTCTTCTCAATCTAAACAGAAATATGCCAAACGCAGAGAATAATCTGCTCAATAAGCCTAATTAAAAAAGCTTATAAAATTAAAAAAATCCATACTATTGTCTCTTTACATTGCAAACATTCTAAAGGCGTCAATGAAATATCATAGATAAACGAGACCTTGTATCAAAAAAAACATCTCATTTTACTCTTCTAAAGTTCAAAAAAATAACAAAAGCTCTCTCTCAACACACCGTGATAACAAATCATGCCAAAAAAAGACCTATGGAGCGGCTTTGGGGCTGGATCGGATCTCTTCTCAGCCCTAAAAGAACGCAATAGGACTCATAAGGGGTATGCTACTAATGAAGCAGAGATAGGCAGAGAATGCTTTCTTCTCTCTAAAACGATAAATCTAAAAGCTCTTCTTAATACTGGAAAACAAAAATAGCATCAAGCTCTGAAAATAAAAGCAGGCGGAAACGTGTCGTAGCGTGTAAACGCATGGAGTGAAATGCTAATCACTCGAAACTCTTCTCACGTAACAGAGATATAATCGAAAACGCTATGGAAAAAGGAAAAAACGTACGAGCGCGTAAATACCCGTAGAGTTATGCTGAGGAGATATAGGAGCACTCGCAACTCTGCCCTGCGTAAAAAAACGCAATGCAGAAATAGGGGACACTCCGCTAAACATTATGCCCTCTGAAACAACTAGAAAAAAGAGCGTAGAGGTGTATGTAATTCACACACAGAAACACTCCTCAAAAACTAAATCTAAGCTCAGCTTCTCTCTCTTTTACGATATCCCTCCCTTTGTCCTATGTGTGCCTATATATCTTCATCCTTAAAACAATCTGCTAACTTTTTGTAACAAAAAATTGCACATAATTCCTTGACCACCTAAACTATCTATATCCCTAAATACTAAGGCGGATTTTTACTTAGAAAGCTTTTGGGGAAAGCTTTTGGGGTACTGAGCCTATGCCTATGATCTGTGGGGGCAGTGCTTTACGGCTTAGATAGAGAAATAACAGCTTTTTACACTATCCTAACATACATAAAGCAACCTTAAGAGAAAAAACTCTAAAAGTTACATATCCCTATCCTTGGCGCAATGGACTATCTGTTTTGAAAGAGACTATCTCACATTATCTCTTGGACATCTGCTCTAGCCCCATTTACCGTTTCTAGGGTGACATGTTCTTTAAAAAATTAATGATTTTTGCGATCTTTTTTAGAAACCAGCGTAATGAGGGAGAAAGTATGCCGTGAGAAAAAAAGGGGCAGCTTTTTGCTTTTGCAGCCATTGGTC
>NZ_JBHIQP010000026.1:0-7909 GCF_042196625.1 Bartonella sp. AC535YNZD
TAGAAACCAGCGTAATGAGGGAGAAAGTATGCCGTGAGAAAAAAAGGGGCAGCTTTTTGCTTTTGCAGCCATTGGTCCTGATGTTTGAACGGAAACTGGCAAGTGGTAAGGGGAAGGCTACATATTTTTGATGTTTCCGTTTCGCGATAGTTTTTTCCTATTTGAAATGCTTCTGCAATTTTTGTAAGTATATCTCCTGTTTCTAAATGACGATCGCTGAAATTTTCCATATTTCGTACATTTTTATCTTTTAGCACTTGCCATAATTTATCGATTGCTTGAAATCCCTCTGTTGTGTTTTGAATAAGACCAAGGTTTAAAAGGCGATTAATAGATTTGTGAATGTTTTTAGTTTCTGAATTGACAAGTTTGAGGATATCAGAAAGAATTTTAGCACCAAGTATAATAACAGTATAGACAGCGTGTAGTGTCGGTGAGGTCATGGCAAAAATGAGCGAATTATAAGAAAAATGTTTTGGCTGTATTGCACATGGATATCAATAGAATATTATTCGTGCAGAATGTAGCTACCTTACGCTTGTCTATCCCATAATCCTTTAAGCTATGAGACAATTTGCAGCGGCGTTTACAGAGCAATCTTTAAAGACCATTTTGAGCTTTTTTGCCGCAGAGTGTGTTACAAAATCATAATTGAGCCATTTATGGCGAAGTGTTTTGGGCACCCTTGTTGTGCCCCCAGTAGCAAAAGTTATATGTGACATTGAAGTTCCTTATTTTTTTAGTTTGCATAAGGCAAAGGCAAGAAGCAAAGGCGGAGATACCAACAATCATGCAAAAGGTGAAAGCGATGTGATTGTTGAAATGGCTGATGATCCATCCACTTGTCCATGAGCCGGCAGCTTGGCCAATATTTGAAATAACAAGAATATAACTAAAAAGAACACTGGCAGAGAGGGATGAGGTTGTTTTCCTTGCTTGATAGTATACCTCTGGAATCATGACAGATTCATAGACACTGTAGGCAATTAACGCAGTCACAGCGATAAAGACGCCACCCATAAGGAAAAATGCAGCGAAACTTCCCATAAGCCATAATAGGTAGAAAGTTGATTTATCAGAAAGGCTGAGATGTTTATTGATTATTCCTTGCCAGATACAAATACTGATGCCAACAATTGAAAAGAAAATTCCACTATAAGGGGCGAGATTGCTGTCAAATTTGCTGAGAAGTGTTGTGGTGGTGATGAAAATTCCCATGAGGAATGCACAAAGCAAAGCCGTGACCAGCAAATAAGCAATAGAGCGATTATATATTATTGTTTTTAAAGAAGAAAGAAAAGAATTCTTTATTTTTTTGTTCTTTTCAAGAGATAATTTTTTATGGGGGTAGTGATAAACAATTTGAATGGATAAAACACAAAGATACAAACCAATGAGTGCAAAAAAAGCCATCAAAAAAACTGATGCGTTGTATTTTATGGCACTCGTTGCAACAAGAGGGGCGATAACGACAGCAGCATTTTGAAAAAAAGAATAGAGAGTTAATGCGCGCTTAAGAGCATTTTCATTGAGATGTTCTGATAAAATTTCTCTCAAAAATGGCTTTGAAATTGCTTTCGAAAAAGCCATTAAGGTAAAAAAGATCAACCATGCAGAAGGTGTGAGCGATAGGATAATGCACACAAAAGCGCTACTCCTTAAAATAAAGGCGGTAGCCATTAAGAGTTTACGCGAAAATCTTTCTAATAAACTCGTTGTGGTTACCATGAGAATGCTTTCAAGGATTACTGATCCAGCGAGATAAAAAGCGACATTGGCAGCAGTTATGAGAGAAGAGTTTCCAAGCAAAGGGAGTACAAAGAAAAAGGAAAATTCAGAAAGAAAAACTGTGCTATAGATGAAAAAAGTTATTTTATTTTTGCCCATGGAATTTCCATAGAAGTGTCGTTAAATGATCAAATACATTTTGTTGTATCTCTTGAGGAAGTTTTGTCAGCCCTGTTTCTGCTGTGCACATTTCGTTGAAATAGTATCCTTCTTGATTCACCAGCCAGTCCACTGCAAGAATATTGTTTTTTGTTTTTTCTACGATGTTTTTAGAAATATCGAGCATGATTTGGATTGAGCAACAACACTGTGCGCGGATGTCTACGCAACAATCGTAAGATCATTGAGACCTTGATCCTATATCTTCTCCTGATGGTTTTGACTGTTCCTAATCCTATTTGATAACCAATTGACATCCCGCATTCTTGCTTTTCCATTTTAACCTTTATGAAGAGGATGTACTATCCCCCCATAGATTGTTAACATATGAATGGGATGAATGATTTTGTAACCTTTTAATGAATTTATATTTTTTTAGTGGAAGGTTATTCATTCTCTTGAAATAGAGAAGAAAAACGATAGCGTTCGCTAATCATTTTTCAATTCTCTTTTAGCGCATGCGTTGATATTTTCCTCCATGGCGTTGTAAAAAACCTCTCTCAACAAGAGTGCGTCGTAATCGGGCAAAGTCTATCGTAAAGAGGTTGCATATCTTGGAAACTTCCGTTTCGCTATAGATTTTTCCCATTTGAAAGGCTTCACCAATTTTTGATAGCATCTCTTCTGTTTCTAAATGGCGGTCGCTTAAATTTTCCCTATTTCGTTCATGTTTATTTTCTAGCATTTTCCACACTGTCTCTTCGGCTTGAAATCCTTTTGTTGTGTTGTGAATAAGTCCAAGGTTCAAAAGGCGATTGATGGATTTGTGAATTGTTTTGGCATCTGAATCAATATGTTGGAGGATATCAGTAAGATTTTTTGCACCAAGGATAATGGCGGCATAAACAGCGCGCAGGGTAGGAGAGGCCATGGCAGAAATGAGCGAATTGCGTGTGTAGCGTTTGTGAAGTGCTTCTGCTCCCATGGGCAAAAGATCATTGCGAATGGGCAGTTCATTGATTTCTATGAGTTCTGCTTGGAGCGATTGTGCGCGTGTAGCCTGTTCGGCTGGGGTGCTTTTGCGAATAATTCCCAGACCACCCTGGCGATATTTGTGGTTTTCGGGGAGTGTTAAAGCTTCATAGGAGCCATCAAGCCGGTAGAGAATTTCTTCCCAGATGGGAGTTCTAACACGTCGAATCCGTTGTTCGCCATTGAGAGCAATCGTTGTGGTCATTGTTGGTTCATGCAGACAAAGATAACCACCAGGTGTGATATGTTCCCAAAGGGTTATAACAAATCGTACATCATCTGCTGGCGTTCCAGCATCAATCCAAGCAAAATCTATTGGCACCCAAGATTTGAGAGTTCTTTCATCAAGAGAGAAAAAATTTTCATTGATAAATGTTACAGTATCTTTTTCAATGCCATCTTTAAGAAGTCTTTGCCATGCTTCTTCTGCTGATTGACCTTCTACTGTAAAATCATCAATGGTAATAAGCCGAGGTTCGTAATTTTCAGGAATTCCTGAAGGGTCAAGCAAAGCTGTACGCTCTTCCCAAATGGCGGATTCTAGAAGCTTTTTATCCTGTTGCCATGCTTGTTTTGCTTTTTGGAGTGCTCTTGCGATAAAGCGCGTACTATCACCAGCACCGATTTCAATGACTGTACGCGGTCTTGCCATTTGAATGAGTGCATGGATCAGTTGAGCACTATTTTCTGTTCCCATACCAGGTCTTATCAGCTGCATCTTTTTATCCTTATAATTTTATCAATCGTAGCATTCCTGCTTTTACAAGAAACTTTATTGAATCCTCTAGCGGGTGTTGAAGATGCATTGGTGTGGTGGCTTGCTTCAAGAGATGTTTTGTTTTTTCATGAAGCCGGATTGTACGTCCATTAAGTTGATTAATGGCAAGGAACCCAAGAGAAGAATCTATGATAATACATGTTGGCTCTCGTAAAAGAGCGGTTGCATCATTTTTTGAAAAGGCTTTTTGATTTGTTTCGATGAGACCGTGTCGTAGCAGTGATATCAAAAGACTATTCACGTCAAAAAAGCAACCATTGAGTTTGATTTCTTTTAAGGATTGGACAAGGCAGCCTTCACGAAGTGCTTCAAATGTGGGAAAGTCGAATCCGCCAAATGCCGCTCCTTTTGTAGAAATAACGATTGCAGGTTGTATTTGCCGTTTTCCAATTAAAGCTGGTTTATTTCTCGTTATCTGTACGTCCTTTGCCCATTGAACGCGTGATAAAGGATTGAGTTCACGTGGGTAAACGTCAAAAGAATTGATGGCTGTGGGCGGTGTGGTTTTTTGTAAGGCAAGGGTGTGGATGCTTTCATTCAAGTCATGTAGCATATAGTCTGCCAGTTGCCATATATAACCACCTGTTCCATTGTAAAAGTTTAAGCCTATAGGGTCTTGTTGCATGATGTTAAACTGTTTTCTTCTGCTTTAAAATATCAAGTTTTGGCAAGGGTTATTTGCTTGGGTTGTTTGCTCCTCCACACGAGAATGGTTTATCAAAATCACATTGCTTGGTATAGGGTTGCATGGGAGATACAATAATTTGATCAAGTGGTGATTTTTATGCCATTTTTGGGCATGTTTTTTTTCGAGAGAAAAGATGGTAAAGTTTGCTAGGCATTATCCCATTCCTTTTTTTGCAGAGCGCGGTTTAATGTAAAGCCTAATATGCCTGTGATCATGGTGGCAATGCCGATGATAAGGAGTGTGTATTGGGTGTGATGCACTTTTACAAAACCTGCACTGATAAAACCAATGCACACGGCTGTTTGTATGATAAAGATATAGGCGGGCATTTGACTGTTTCGTTGTTCTTTTTGGATGGCTTTCATCATAAAACTTGCCATTAGTGCATTTTGCACACCGTTGGCACCCCCAAGGATGAAAAATGACAGCATCATCAACCATACAATGTGTGTGAGAGAAAAGCAGAAAATTGCAAATCCAATTATTGTCGCAGCCAGTGATGCTCCAGCAGCATTGCCAAAGCGGTGGAAAAGGCTGGAAAAGCAGAGCGGTCCAACGACGAGCCCTAGACTTATCATACTTGCAATTATCCCGTAGGTTTCAGCGCTTAAATACAGTTCGGTGCGGATGCGGACAATTGATAGGACATTAAGAGCCGAGGTGAGGGTGATGGTAATGATGAGGGGGGAAAGAGCATAGACAACATTTTTTTTACGCAAGAGCCCTCTTAAGTCTAGTCCCTTTTTGGCTTGTTGTACTGCGTTTGTTGTTGGCGTATGCATTTTTAAACTTTTAAAACAGAAGAGAGTGATAAAGGTTGCACAGAGAACCATGATGGATAGTGCAAAGAGCCCTTTTTGCCCGTTTGAAAGACCATATAGTACACCTCCTAACAGTGGTCCTGCAATGTAGCCGAGATTACGGACTGTTTGGATAATGCGGTTGTTACGGTCTAATTGCCGATCATTTTTTGCGAAGTCAGGTACAGCAACAAGGATAGCAGACCAAAAGAGTGAACCAGCACACCCTAGTGCAAAAGAAAGGGCAATATAAAGCCAAAATTGGTTAGCGGCTGCGGCTGCGGCTATGAAAAGTGCTTCAAACAATAAAACAATGGGGACTGTTCGCGTTGGTTGGAAGCGATGTAAGAGGCGCGGCGCAATGGGTCCTGCACAAATTGCTCCTATAAGCCCTGCAAAAAGCAGCATTGAAATCGAGGCTGTACTTTCTGCTAAGTGTAAAGCAAATGTGACCTGCGCTGTTTCATCGGCAAAGCTGCTAAGAGCCAAAATAATAAAAAGCCCTATTTGGGCGAAAATCATGGATTTCTTCTTTGTCACAATGCTCCCCAAGATGCCAAAGCTTTTACAGCTTTCAAAATTTCCTGCTGTGCATATTTATATGGGGTATCATTTAATTTTGCTAGATCTAATTTTTTCCTGATAAAAGTTGGGAAAGGAAGCTCTCTAGATGAGATCTATACTCAAAATTGGCGCAATGCCCATTTGCAGCGATAAGGAGTTCTTTTGTTTCCAGTAAGGGCACCCATTGGAGGGTTGTGAGTGGGCGAAGAGTGATTTCATTTTCAATCTCAGAGACGTCAACAAGAGGGCGATCGATGCATAAACGTGAACTTGTATCACAAATTAATTGAGAAACCAGCATATGGCGTTTTAAGGTACCATTTGCGATGGCGGAGTTTAGTGCAGAGTGTTGAAAAGCATTATCAGGGTTTAAATTTGCTCTTCCTGATGCGCGGATATCATGTCGCGTTCGATCATCAAGATGGAGTAAATGTGTGACATAATTTTTATGATGTTGTGCATCGTGTGCTGTTTCCCAAAAGGCAATATTGATATTTGCCGCGATATTTTTTCCAGTTTCAGCAACGTGGAAAGCATCATGGGGAAAGTAGGCAACACGGTCTGTACGGTTTTGCAGCGCAATTGCTGTTGATTTATGCGCTTCATATTCAGGATATTTTAACCCTTGGAGGTCTTCTCGTGTGTTGGGCCATGCAAACATTGTTTTGCCATCCTGTAGAGTAAAACCAAAATTATGAGCGTGATCTACATGGATCCCAACATGGGTAGAAGAATACCGGCCAATGAAGCAGTCAATATCTACACGTCCACCAGGTCTAAAACCTAAAGAATGTGCTAATTGATCTGCAAATTGTTTTGCCGCGTCCCATAGTATAGGAGTTGCAGCGTATAACCCATAATACATGACCGACCATTCTTGCCCTTTAGCATATTGATCAACGCGGGCAGTATATTCTTCTATAGTCCTTTCCGTATCTAAAACAAGAAAGTTTGAAGGAGGGTGTGGAGCTCACACGCCATTAACCACTGTTACTACTTCGGATTTAGGATTAAGTGCTAAGAGTTTATGAGGACGTAGAGCGTATTGTCTTAAAGCATCCAAAACATCCCTTTCATTGAAAGGGATGTACGAAATTGACAATTCAACTGCTTGCTTAGCCCAATTTTTTTTGAGAAAAGCCCTCTGAAAATAACTGAAACATGCACTTAAATAAGCTTAATTTTTAAAGTTGGATGGATAAGCAGATCTATATCAACAATACATCATTAAACTTCCAGCGAACCATTCATGACAAGCTTATTTTGATCAATTTGAATATCACTGTGCTTGGTATATTTAATACTTCCCCTTGATTTCATCTCTTTAGCAACCAATTCAATAACCTCTTTTACTTTAATTTAAGTAAAATATTCATATATTCCCTCCTTAATTGATAAAAACACATAATAATTCATATAAAAAATGATCACATTCGCGCATCTTGCATAAATTTTTTGTCAGGCGTTTTTTAGCAATATCATTGAAGAGGGTATTCGCTTTTTTTTTTAACAACAAAGAGATGCGTGATTTTTTTGCTCTTTTCTTTGAAGGGATACACTGCATATAATGAAGAGCTCTCTATGTTTTCTTAAAAAGATAGATTGTTCTCTTTGAGGATTTTTGATTTTTTAAGGGCAATGAGTACAATATTCTCTCATCATTTGTGTATTCTGCTTTCAAGTTTGAACTTCGAAAGACTTTGTTTTTTTATGTTGTAAGGTCGTGTATAAGTTGCCATTTACGCAAAAAGCTTTTCAAGCAGGTGCCAAAAAAGCTGTACAGATTGTACAGCTTTTTATTGGTTTTATACCTTCTGAGCCATAAGTATTTAAAGCGTGAAAAAGTCTCTGCGACTTCTGTACCCATAATAGCCAAAAACGCTGGAAATTACGGCACCTATGAGGCTTCCTAAAAAGCCCCACCATCCCATATTGGAGGCTGTTTTTGTGGCTTTAGTTGCAGTGTTTTTTGCTCCCTTGATCGTATCCTCAAGATTGTCTGAGAGTTTTTCAGCCTGTTCTTCAAGGGCTTTGATGGCTTTTTCGGTTTTTCCCTCTGCGCTTTGATAGAGTTGAACGGCATGGTTGGCTGCTGTTTGTGCCTCCGCACGGGTCATGCCATCCTTCATAAGCGCATTGATGATATCGCTTCGATTAAAT
>NZ_JBHIQP010000027.1:0-1164 GCF_042196625.1 Bartonella sp. AC535YNZD
GCTATTTGTCTTCGCTTCACCTGATCCATGCGTCGCTACAAAGGCTTTAGCCGTTTCACTCCACAACAAGGAATCACCTTGAACTGATTGAGTAATATTACTTATTTTTTCATCAAACTTTTTGACCTCATTAGACAGATGCGTATTTACATTCTGGACACTCGTATCAAGACCCGCAAACGCACTTCCAACATCGTTATAAGTATTATCCGTTACCGCACCATCATTAGCAATATTAGAGATTTTATAAGAAGGAGCTGTCCAAGCGCCATTTTCATACTTAGCATTACCACCAAAATATGTTGCTACCTGATCGCCCAATTTATGAAGCTGGTTACCCGTTACTGCATCCGTCGAACCAGATTTAATGTCCCCATCTAATAGAGATGTAAGCTTACTATTTGTCTTCGCTTCACCTGATCCATGCGTTGCAACAAAGGCATTCGCCGTTTTGCTCCACAACAAGGAATCACTTTTCACATCGGCAATGTCTTTGCCTATTTCATTCTTAATATTCGTAAAAGAGCTACCTACACCGGAAAACGCCGCCGCTACATTACCATAGCTTTTCTCTTCATCATGACCTTCAGAATTGATTATTTTAACCTTGAATGTAGGGGCTGTCCATGTGCCATTCTCATATTTAGCGTTACCACCTAAAGATTTTGCAACATTATCACCTAACGCATGAAGCTGATTACCCGTTACTGCATCCGTTGAAATAGCAGAAATATCTCCATTTTGAAGAGATGTAATCTTGCTGTTTTCTTTCTTGTCTCCATGTATCGCTACAAAAGAACCTTTGGACTTATCCCACAACAAAGCGTCATTTTTAGCAGCCGTAATGTCCTTTTCAATCTCTTTGCTAATTTCATCCTTAATATTATTAAATTTATCTTTAACATTCTCGAATGAAACACCAACACCGGCAAAGGCAGATGCAACATCGTCATAAGTCGAGTCAGAAACACTACCATCAGATGCAAATTTTTTAACCTTGAATGTAGGTACTGTCCATGCGCCATTTTCATACTTAGCATTACCACCCAAAGATTTTGCAACACTGCTTCCTAGGGTATGAAGCTGGGAACCATTTATGGCATCAGTTGAGGTTGCTGTAATGTCTCCATTTTTAAGAGACGTAATCTTGCTACTTGCATTCTC
>NZ_JBHIQP010000027.1:1264-7754 GCF_042196625.1 Bartonella sp. AC535YNZD
TTCGCCGTTTTGCTCCAAATTAAAGAATCACTTTTTTCACCAGCAATTTCTTTTGTAATCTCATTCTTAATATTCGTGATGGAATCACCGACACCAGCAAAGGCAGATGCAACACTGTCATAAGTCGAGTCAGTAACGTCACCATCAGAATTGAACTGCTTAACTTTGAATATAGGAGCAGTCCACGTGCCATTCTCATACTTAGCATTACCACCTAAAGATTTTGCAACACTGCTTCCTAGAGTATGAAGCTGAGAACCATTTATGGCATCAGTTGAGGTTGCTGTAATGTCTCCATTTTTAAGAGACGTAATCTTGCTACTTGCATTCTCTTCACCATGTGTCGCTACAAAGGCATTCGCCGTTTTGCTCCAAATTAAAGAATCACTTTTTTCACCAGCAATTTCTTTTGTAATCTCATTCTTAATATTCGTAATGGAATCACCAACACCGGCAAAGGCAGATGCGACACTGTCATAAGTCGAGTCAGAAACACTGCCATCAGATGCAAATTTTTTAACCGTGAATTTAGGTGCTGTCCATGCGCCATTTTCATACTTAGCATTACCACCTAAAGATTTTGCAACACTGCTCCCTAGGATATAAAGCTGGGAACCATTAACGGCATCGGTTGACGTTTTTGAGAGTTCACCAGGAGAAACCATCAAAAGACGCCGTGTCTTACCTTCACTATTCTCAAAAGTTACGTTAGTTACTGCTGAGGTAGGAGCAATAGCTATCACAGATGGCCCATCCGCTCGGACTAGTTCACGAGATAAGCTTCTTATAAGAGAAAAGCTGTCTGTGTTCTCATACCGATCATCACTTTGAGATGGATTATCTTGTTTTTCCCCAATAGCATGGGGTTCCTTTATCTCAACAATCTGATGATTTAAACCTGCAAAATCATTATTAGTGCCAGAAAATGCATCCGCAACACTTTTATAACCTTCTACATTCTTATAGCCTTCCGTACCTGCAAATGCAGTATCAAAAGCAGCTTTAGTCTGAAACTTAATATTAAGACTTAAGTTCTTGGGAGCATCATCCCTCTCCACAAATGCAGAGCCACTATCTCTATACAATTTACTGCCAACTACATAGGCTGGTGGTATACCTTTAAGCGCATTTGTAACACCACTAAAATCGTTTGATACGTCATTTACAATATGAGCAATAGCAAAAACAGGAAAAAGGGTTGATAAAAAAACAATCACTGAAAGTGCTTTAATAAAAGGTAATTGATAAAACAAGCAAGAATTTTTAAAACCATTCACCACTGGCGCCTTTGATGTGGTACATAATTTTTTCATAATAAATTCTCCAAGTAAGAAAAATATATCAAGAACATTAAAAAGACATATTTCAGCACTAAAGGTAATTTGAGGATTTGTTTTTCGTCTGTTCTTTATAAAGCTTAGGTTTTTCGCAAAGATTGAAAGGAGCAGATTAGAACTCCGATGAGATTGCGATTAACGTTGATTAATAGTTTGGTTAGTGAGGTTTTGGTTTATTCTGCCTTTAAGCAAGTTGTTTGTTTGTAGTAATTTCTGAATTTGTGGGTAAGAATAGAGAATGAAAGGGACATATTTGTACGCTACTGTTAGATGTGTGATTTATAGTTATTTGAAATAAAAGAGTTCGTTTTGTATGCTTAATGGACAGTGAATATTTATGAGGGAAAGGTTTAGGTCATTTAGACCCCGTGATAAGTTCAGGTAAAACTTTTATAGGATTATTGTGGTTTTATCACAAGAACAAGTGATTTGTTTCTTGATTTCTCGAGTCATTTTCCTTGAAAGCTTTTAGAGCAAAATGACGATAATCGTGTGATTCTTTCATAACTTTCCGCACCTCCCTTTGCGAGAATTTTTTTATTCTGTTTGTTCCAGAATGAGTCTTATAGAATTTTAAACAAAATAGCAAGGAGAAAAATGAATTTAATTATTTTTACAGAATGAGTCTTTCTGATTTATGTAACGTAAAATTCTCTATAATAAAAATTCATAACTTTTACGCGTTATAGACTTATGTAGAGGTTCTGTTTTACAGTCAGTTTGAGGTATCTCCGTTTTGTCCAAAATGAGTCTTAGTTTCATTGCCTTCATTGCCACTGCTGTGTACAGAGAAAATAATTAAAATAGTAAAAAGTGAGATTTTTTTGTTTCTTTAAGCATATCCCCCCAATGGATATTTTCTATTAATGAAATTATAAAACGTACAGTTTTAAAATACTGTGCAATTATGCACTCTATCAATTTATATGATAATATTACTCTGCATTTGTAAAATTTTTATTAAAGCGCTTCATTTTTTACTCAATTCAATCTCACTAAAATTATTCCTATAGAATATATTGTGATGAGACTTTATAAGTATATTACTCTGATAATATAAATTCGCCCTTGTCTGATAAGACAAGGGCGAAACTTCGCTTAAATTGTAGTTTTTCATATTCTCTGGTGTTATTTTAATTTTAGAGTTATTCCACCACCTACTCCCCACTGACCACCAGCACTGGTAGCTGATAGATTAGAGCGAATCTTACCATCTTCAGATGTATAACCCGCACCAATAGCAAAAGCAGACTGGCCACGCCAAAAACCGCCACCAAATGAAACACTCACAGATCCTGGGTCATCGAAGTAACGTAAGTTAGACACAGCCAAACCAATCGCTGCTGCTTGCCTAGCCTCTTTGCGCACATTCGTAATATCATAACTTAGTGCGTCAAACTTCATATCGGTATAGGATTTCGCCGCATTAACACCTTCATAGACTTGATCATTCGTATACTTGTTCGCACTTTCAAGAGTAATCCTCATCTGCTCCTCGGTATGCTTGTATAACTGACCACCATTCACTGCGTCCTTAGAGTCTTCTTTAATTTCTCCATCTTTAACATTAGTAATCAAAACAGGCTCACTGTCATCGACACCTTTTAGAGTGATGCTATTGGTTTTCTTTCCGCTATCATCAGTATCATAGCTAACCGCAATATCCACCTTTTTTTCAACGTTTGTTACCCTGTTTGTAACGCTGTTTACCTTGTTTTCAACTTCTGTTACCCTGTTACTCATCTGTGAAAACTGATTGTCATTCACCTCATAAGTTGACTTTTCTAAAATTTCACTAGGAGCAACAGTTACCGTGGTTGAATTATCCTCCTCATCCATAGAATTTTCCGCCTCATCTATGATAAGAGGTAAGCTTCTTAGAAGACGTGCGCTTCTCATAAAAGGAAAGCCTTCTGAAATAATATCCGAAGAATTATCTTGAGGTGTATAACTTTTTTCAATAATACCAACGCTATTCTTTATCGCAACAATCTGATGATTTAAACCTGCCAAAGCACTATTAACGCCAGAAAACGCATTTGCAACATTAGTATAGCTGTTCTCAGTTTCATTACCATCCTTATCAAAGGCTTTCACTGTAAATGTAGGATCTGACCATTTTCCCTCTTTATTATATCCAGCACCACCGCCAAAATAACGTGCAAATGCCTGAGCCATAAAATAAATTTGACTACCATTTACTGCTTCGGTCGATGTTGCCGTAAATGCACCCCCTTTAACACCAGAGAGAATTCGTGGAAAATTAATACCGTTTGCAATATCTATTCTATCACCACCCTTGTTTCCACCAATCGTAATAAGCCCAACGCTATTTTGCTTAACAAAACTATCACCTGTCACACTTTCGATCTTTTGATTAAGATTCGTAAAAGAACTACTTACACCAGAAAGCGCATCCCCAACATTCTTATAGTTCTTCTCAGCTCCATTACCATTTTCATCAAAAACCTTAACTGTAAAAGTAGGAGCATTCCAGTTTCCATCTGCATCATATCCAGCATTACCACTGAAATAGCTAGCAACTACATTGCTCATAGCATAAGCTTGAGAACCATTAATTGCATCAGTCGATGTTGCTGTAATAGAACCAGCATTAACACCTGAAAGAGTCCGTGCTGCATTATTAACGTTCGCAATACTTACCCTCGTTCCACTCACTTTTCCACCAATGGTAATAAATCCACCTGCATCTTGCTTAACAAGATCATCACCTGTCCCATTAATGACTATATTCTCAATCTTTTTATCAAGATTCGTGAAAGAACTATTTACGCCTGTAAAGGCATCTGCAACATTCTTATAGTCTCTTTCAGCTCCATTACCATCCTTATCAAAGACCTTAACTGTAAAAGTAGGAGCACTCCAATTTCCATCTTTATAGCCAGCACCACCACCAAAATAGCCTGCAACGACATTGCTCATGGAATAAAGTTGAGAACCATTGATTGCATCAGTCGATGTTGCTGTAATAGAACCAGCATTAACACCTGAAAGAGTCCGAACCGCATTATCAATATTTGCAATACTTACCCTCGTTCCATTTACTTTTCCACCAATGGTAATAAGTCCCGTATCATCTTGCTTAACAAGGTTGTTCCCTGCCACATTAACGACTACATTTTCAATCTTTTTATCAAGATTTGTGAAAGAACTATTTACGCCTGTAAAGGCATCTGCAACATTATGATAGCTCTTTTCAGCTCCATTACCATCCTTATCAAAAACCTTAACTTTAAAAATAGGAGGCGTCCATTTTACTCTATCAAATCCAGCACCACCACCAAAATAGCTAGAAATAGCAAGACCTAGAGAAAAAATTTGGGAGCCATTAACTGCATCAGACGAGAATGGCGAAATCACACCATTATTAACACCAGTAAGAGTTCTCAATTCATGAGAGCTATTTTCAATGCTTATTCTATTGCCACGTGCATTCGCACCAATTGTAATAAACCCTGAGCTATCTTGCTTAACAAGATTATTGCCCGCAACTTCACGTTCCAAACCATATAATGCAGAGCCAACATCTCTGTACACTTTACCGTTAATTATATAAGTTGGTGCAATATCTTTAAGTACATTTGTACCTGCTCCAAAATACTGCGATATATTGCCCCACGCATCACAAGCAGAAACAGGAGAAGCACCGGATAAAAAGACAGCTACTGAAACCAATGAAAGCGTTTTAATAAAAGGTAATCGATAAGGTGAGCAAGATTTTTTTAAATTACTCACTGCTAGCGTGTGTGGTGTGGTATATATTTTTTTCATAATAAATCCTCTAAGTAAGAAAAAGATATTAAAAACATTAAAAAGACACATTCCGGTGCTACTAAGCTCCAGAGATTATTTTTTTGTTTTATAAAAGATTAGGGTTGTCATAATGCGGAAGAGGACTATCTAAGATATCAATGATATAGTAGTCGACGGGATCGATAGTCCAATTAATAAGGTTTTTATTTATCCTCCTTTAAGGAGGTGGGGTTTTCTTTAGCAGATCCTTTAAATTTAAAGGTGAAGAAAGGTGAACGAAGTGTAGAAAAAACATGTTTGCGTACTATTATTAGGTGTTGTGTGTTTAAGAGGCAATAAAAGATGTTTATTGCGGAAGTTAGTTAAGTTGTTTGCTGAGTAATTTAGAGCATTTTTTGTAGGGTTATTACGCTTCTGCCGTAAAAATAAGCGAGATACCCCTGAGCTTTATATTTATATCTCTTAAAGCTTTTTGAGATCAGATAATTGTGATTTTGTAATTTTGCCATAACTTACCGCACCCCGCTTTGCGAGAAGATTTCTAGTTTCCTTTAATTAATTTTTCGCACTTTATACAGATTATTAAAAAATAGCAAGGAAAAAATGAGATTTTTTATTTCTTTAAGGATACCCCCAGTGGATATTCTATTATAAACTATAAACTGTATAGTTTTCAAATATTGTGCGGTTACACGTATGCTGTTAATTTATATGAAAACATCACTCTGCATTTGTGATTTTTTTGTTAATTAGTCCCATTAAGATTATTATTACAGAATATATTATTATAAAACTTTACAAGTATACTACTCTATGAATTTCTGTGTAAAATATCACTTCTTATAAAATTTTTCCCCTTGTCTGATGAGACAAGAAGGAAAAACTCTCTTAAAAATAAATATCGATTATTCAAATAATTCCTTTTGGAGATGATAAATGATTTTTTCATATAAAATTTCACAATAAAAAATATATTTTTACTCGAAATACGCCCTTATCTTTTATTGCTATTCATTTATGATAAAAATAACTTTCCTTCTCTTTAAATGGCACATGTAACGCATTTGATAAGAGAAGGAAAATTTATTTCGAATTTTCTATTGTTAATTCAGTGTTACCCTAAATCCAGCACCTACACCCCAATGTCCCCCAGAACTTGTTGCAGATACGTTAGAGCGAAATCTTCCATTTTCAGACATATAACCAGCTCCAATAGCAAGTGCAGATTGACTGCGCCATACACCCGTACCAAGTGAAAAACTTAATTTTCCCGGTGTATCGTCATAGCTTAAATTAGATACTGCTAGACCAATAGCAGCAGCTTGTCTTGCTTCTTTCCGAACATCCTGAATAGCATAATTCAATGTCTCAAACTTCAT
>NZ_JBHIQP010000028.1:0-7489 GCF_042196625.1 Bartonella sp. AC535YNZD
TAGAAACCAGCGTAATGAGGGAGAAAGTATGCCGTGAGAAAAAAAGGGGCAGCTTTTTGCTTTTGCAGCCATTGGTCTTGATGTTTGAACGGAAACTGGCAGTGGCAAGGGGAAGGCCATAGAGTACGTGATCACTAAATTTTATCCCGTTATAGGAATATTGGGTTTTATAAGCTATAGAGAAGGCTATACCGAGGGGAGGGGGCTCTTAAGTCTTAAAGAGAAGATTGGATAATCTTCAGAGCACAAAATTATATGTCTACTAGAAAAAATAAGGGCGTTCTTGTATCTCATGTGCTTCTTATTCCACACCGTTCCAAAGCTAGTATCTCTAGCCTCAGTACAACGAGGTACAAATCGGATGATGTCTTACCCTACCTTAAATACACTTTTGTGAAAATTACTTTAAAGGTCGTGTGTTAGCTTATGCAAAATCTTTTATGGAAAGAGCTTATTGCTCTAAGAGCAAGGAAAAAAACGTATAAGGTTCCAGTGATTAAGGTTCCAGTGATAATGAAGAACTTATCGATGAAGTTTATAATCTTATCTTATTTAATTTATACTAAATCACCATCAAGCTCTATAGGATATTCAGACGTTTGAAAAAAGGATTTTATTTTTTCTGAGCTTGAGGAGCGAATAAATTGAGATTTCTGCATAAAGCAAACATGGAAAAATTGTATTGATTGATAATGTCTTTTATCAGATAAGAGGATGAGAGCGATGAGAAAAGGACATTTCTTTCAATATCGTAACGTGAATCAATAAACAATAAAACGCCAACATCGTTCTCAAATTGATTGACTATAATGAGTTGAATATCTGTAGCCAAAAGAGTGCAACCTTGAAGATTTAAGACATTTGTAAAATCGTGTACAGAAATTGAAGTTCCCATAATATTATAAAAAATTGCTGTTCTTCCTTTCAGGTGTAAGGTATGGCCATGATAGCCACAATCGCATGATTGATCATATGCAATATGAACAACATCACCTGTGGCGTGCTCAAGTAATGGTGCATCTTCAGGATAAAAAACAGAGACAATTAATTCATCATTTTTAGAACTTGAATTGACTTGAATGTGATCATAAAGATCATTAATGTCACCATTAATCTTGGCTATAGTAGTAAGAATAGTGCTATTTTTTATACGAGCTATCTTATTATAAAATTATGTAGGGTAGGAGAAGAACGTATAGGTATCTAATTTACGCGCATAAAGGCTTTTCAGGGATTAAATCTAAACTCAGATTTTCTCTCTTTACAGAGTCAGAACTGTATTTTTATCATAACGACTAGCTTCTCTATCATAATATTTCTTCACGAGAGCTTTCCAAAAATAGTACACCAGCTAGTTTGTTCTTAAAAAAATAATCAAGGCAATACTTTCGCACTATCCTCATTCGCTGTCTTTAAGGGTGCCTTTTGCATTTACAGAAATTGCCCACTGACTTTAGAAGCGGAGCCTAGAAAAGTGGGGAAGAGGAGAACCATAGGGTGCTGTGACTACTCATGTTGTCATGCTATAGAAATATTTGGTTTTGTAGGGTAGCAACAGCCCCCCTTTAATGCTTTTTAGGCATTAAAAATGGCATGAGAAAATGCTGGTAGTTGTGATATGTTTTTTCTAAAGTTTTTTAATTATGGCTGATCCATGAGCTCTAAGATATAAATTGAGAGAGAATGGGCGGCATTAAAAGTTAAACGCGCATGGCGAGGTTTGAGATTGATTAGTTCGAAATCCTTTTTTGAGCGGCCGTGCGCTGCACCTTTCTTGTTTCTTAAACTCATAGTACCATGCACAACTTGATACAGACCGGATGCGATCATTTTTAAGTCATTTTCATCTAGATCTTGATTTTTTAAGTTTTCTTTCTTCATATCTTCGGGATGGATCTTAGCTTTCTTAACGACTTCTTCCCATAAAGCGGGCAGATTATTACGGGCGTTTTCTGCATATGGGATAGAATGGTGGTCGAGATAAGCTTTGCAAGAGGCTTCCAATAGATTTGCTGCAAATAGAACTGCCTCCCTTGGATCTTTTTCTATATTTTCTAATGCCCTATTTATTTCGATTTCTACTGCTGAAAGTTCTTTCTCTGTAATACGTTTTTGTAGCTCTTCTGTAGAGAGGAGACCAGCTTTTTGCAATTCTTGTGTGGAGGTCAGCCTCTTCTTGATAATATATCCTCCACGCTGATATTCCAATCCATCTTTCTTTAACGTTTCTAAAATTTCATGTTGATCTGTTTTAAGCTGTTGTAGCATTTGATCTTCTGGTATGTCTTCAAATTCGACTAACTTATGAAACTCGCTGTCCAAAAAATCACCAAGCAGGGGACCAAGGATTTCAAGCGGTTCATCGCATTTTACATTGATTGTATCTAGTCGTTTCTTAACCTTGACTTCTTTATCATCAGTTAGATCCTCATGAGGAGCAGGTGGTGTATAAAAGAATAAGGCATCCAAATTCCTCGACCAATAGTACTTTGGTAATATTTGAGAGAGTATCCTAATTGTAGCAGGAGGGATTTTGTTTTTCTGAGATATTTTTTGCGGGGATGATAATTGCATTTTATGGCTTTATAATATCAAAAAGTGGTGTGTGGAGTGGTTTTTAGAGTATGATTTTATTGGCTTGACCTTGCATAGAAAGTCGCGCAACAATTTTGTGGCTTATATAAGATTTGTGAAAGGGAAATGCCATATTGTGTTTTAATTTTTTTCTCCTTTCATTGTTATAGCAGTGAAGCAGTGAAGGGGGGTGGATAATGTGTGATAATTCGAAAAATATAGAATGAGAACAGAAGTATAATTTTGTATTATCGTAACTGCAATAGCATTCTTTATTGGCAGATTGTTTATTGGAGAGAAGGAAGCAGGCAATGCGCATAATCCCTGAACGGAAGGTTTTGTGACAAGAATTTCAACAATAGTATGTTAGAAAAAAATGTTGCGTGTGTTCTTTGCTTGTCAAAAAGAGCAGATGGGGCGCTTTATTCGCATAACCAGTAAAGAGCTCAAGTGGGACAAGAGAGAAGTTTAGCAATCTCGTTTATCTCGTCAAGTTTATTGCTTTCACTAAAAATGCTATTTTATGATATCCGCTGTTAATCTTGCATACTTGCTAAAGAAGAAATATAAACAGTTATCGTCTCTGTAAGGGAGCTTTAAGCAATGAAATTAGGCGTAAAAAAGCTCTGAAAAGCTTCTTTTGCCGTAAAACTTACAAGAAAAATTTAAAGGTAGGGAAATCTAAAAGCACACTGTAAAAATCAAAAAAACAATTTTTTTAAAGATGGTTTCCCGTATGTCATTGTGTATTACGATTTTCAATGTTTTAAAAACTTCTCCCTAAAAGAGGAAAGCCTTTGTTCTTAAAGCGGGGGAGATTTGTTATAACAGTTAACAACAAAATAGAGAGAAGATGCTGTTTTACCAGCTGTTTTTGTTGCTTTATTCACTTAATCCCATTGCAATTACCAAACCATAGTGATCAAAGAAGTGTGATATAGGGTGAATGAAATAACTTGGTTTGAAAGTGCGGTGCGATTTTCCACACCGCGATGCGTCGTGAAAAATGATCAGCTTTGGGGGCTGGGCGGCGTATTCTATACTGGTGTTGTAGGGGCGTTTGTTAGTGATGGGATCTTGGATTGAAAATCATGTTGTCCTCTGTGGACACCTCCAAAGATACTATTCAGAAAATCGCATATTTCAATAGGTTTTTAGAGGTGTCTCATAGCATCAAAAAAATCATAAAATTACAAACAACATGTATGCTACTAGAGGTGTCCGATTTCAGAGTTTAAGGAGCTTGTCGGTTTAACGCTCTTTTATAGAATGATGAAGGCTGGGGCAAAGGTTCTAGCGCATTGGTATTCCTTAACAGTGGTAAAGGCTGTATAATTTTATACACCGTTGCAAATGTTATTGATAGGGCGTTCATACAAAAGCATATCATAAATCGGAATTTTTCTCTTGAGGCGATAAGAAGAGGGCTAGGCAAAACAGTAAAAATGCAGCGATAGAGAAGAGGAAGAATATGAGATATGTTTGACTTAAGGAAAGGCGTTGCTCTGTTAACGAATGTAGCAGAAAGCCAGCAAATACACCCCCTAAGGCTCCACCTATTTGCTGTAATATGCGTGTGATAACGGCTGTATCTTTGACGTATAAACTGTTGACATATTGGATGGGAGCAGACAAACATACAATGGTGGCGATGCCAAGCCCTACGCCTCTTAGCAAGAATCCAAGTCCATCCATGCTTATATTATAGCCGAAGCATAATAACCCAAAGCTTGATATCACCAAACCAATTCCTATCATGAAAAAGGGAGATTTTTCTTTCCACTTTTGGTAAATAAATTTCCTTCCAATCCATGCACCCACTCCTTGCAGAGCTAGGACTGCACCGATGATGAGAAGGCTATTTTCATGGGCTTGTTCCATGGCAATGGCTAGTGGGAAATAAACGAGGAAACTATAAAAAAGAAATGAAGCAACAAGCCCCATGATCATGAGCAATGTATAGCGCGCATTTTTAAATCCGCTAAAGACGATTAATTTGTTTTTTGCTTTCTGATTAGAAACAATGAATAATATGAGAGATATCACTGCTATAAGTGCTAGGATAAAGAGGGCGTTGTGGTTATTTATATTTCTGGCTTCTGTGAGGTAAAAAAACGAGAGAAGCGATATAGAAAATGCTAAAAATGCAAATAAGTTAAATTTTGTTTTTGTTGTTTCGTTGCTCTTTAAATGTTTTGCTCCAAGGGTGAGTGCCAATAAAATAAGCGGAATATTAATAAAAAATAACAAACGCCAAGACACATACTGAGCAAATGAAGCTCCTACAAGCGGTCCAAAGGCAGGAGCAAAAACCGTTGGTACGGCTATGGTGCCCATGGCTTGGCGCACTCGTGTCTGCCCAAATTGTAACGCAATAATGGTTTGGCTAAGGGGCAGCAAAAGGCCTGTCCCGAACCCTTGAATAATACGGGCAGATATAATGGTTGGAAAATTATAGCTTAATCCTACCCCCAGTGAGCCAAGCATAAAAATGAAGCTTGCAAGGAGCCAAGTTCTTTTTATACCTATTCTTCCTTGCACAAAAGCGGCCATTAGCAGCCCTGGAACGGTGGCTAGAAAATAGGACGTGACAACCCATTGTATATTATTTCCTTCCACGGAAAAATAACGCGCAAGGTCCGGAAGGATGACATTGACAATGCTCCCGTCTAGCAGAGGAAGTATGCTGGAAATAATGACGGTATATATGACATATTTTTCTGATTTGGTATAGGAATCTACCTTTTGCATGATCATGCTCCCTACAGATATTATTTTAGATATGGGGCCTGCGTCATAAATTACAGAGCTCTAAGAATGAACACGCATTTGTGATATCTGCAATTTTGATATTGGAATGAATGTGATTGGAAGTGCTGATGGTCCCCTTGTGTATAACCCGCCTTTTTCTCTAGAATTAAGCCATCAGTTAAGCTGATGTCAATGAGTTTATCGAGGAGTCTATTCGCTGTCAATTCAATCTGTATGAGAGCAAAAGCAGAACCTAGACGTGCATGCCTGCTCCATTTGCATTTATTATTTAACATGGAAAATGTTAAAATCTTTATAAATCAAATTATTGACTTAAAAATCCAATGTTTGTTTATATATCATTTTTTATGATTAAATGATTATTTGGGTGTCAAATGTATTTTCAATAGTTTATAATTTTCTTTTATTAAATATGCTGCCCTTTCTGAAAAATGTTCGACAATCTCTTGATTGTTTAATAAAAATTAAAATCGGTTATAAGGAAGAGTTTGAAAATTATAGAGTAGGAAAAAGTTGCATTTTATAAACAACAAGGGAGGGTTGTTTCCATAACCCAAACATTTTTTCAAGTTGTTATGGTATCTTTTTAAATTGCTTGATTGATAAAAGTTTCATAATTATCAGAAACAATATATTGGGTATTTTCTTCTAAAGCTTTGAAATGTTCGCGACCGCAATGGATTTTTGCTTTTTCCAGATCGCGCAAGATGTCTTCGAAAATACTTCCTTTGCTTTCCACAACAAAATACAGTTTTTCTTGCCCATCTTGCTTGAATAATACAGCCTAATTGGGAGTATATGATCCAAGAGGTGTATCAATTTTAAACCATTTAGGCAGTTGTGCATAAACTTTAATCTCATCGTTTTTTTCAAACGATTGTGCAAAACTGAACTCAATATTTGAATCATAAATACATGATCATAAGGTGATTTATGGTTTTTTACATATTCTTTTATAAAACAATTTGCTTTTATATTTATTAAAATGCATTTTCTATTTTATTTTTTCATATAATTAGCCAATGAAGTTTTTGCTATAATATCGCAATTTGTAAAAGACTATTTTGGTAATTCAATATGAAATTTTTTATGTCGGTTTCTTGTATTGAAAGTAATGGTACGATTTTTGATATCTGATAAAAATATTTACAAAAGAATTAATAACGCATGATTATAGAATTTTGTCCTTTGTTTGAAGCATGTAAAGTTAAACCATTGTTTATTGATAGATTTTATGTTCATTATTTATTTGATACATTTAATCTAGAATGTAAATATGTATTCATATCCTCAAACTAAAATACTGGTATTGAAGTGGTGAGAGTGTTGCTTTGTTGAGAATAGATAATTGGGTAGGTTAGTATTCCCTTTGTATCAGAGAATTCAACTTATTCTCTCATATTGTGTGTGGATGAAATGTTAACCGCATAATGCTCCCTCTTACATGAGATGTAAAATGGTTTCCATATTGAGAAAAGTTGTTGATCGTAGAGGAATATTTTTCTGCGAAATTTGTTTGGCTTGAATGGAAAAAATAGAGCAATAGCCGCATATTTGTTATGCTGTAACGGCATATATATAATCGATGGAGTCAACACTTCATTTAAGAAGTTTTTTAAAGGAAAAACATAAAAAAATAGAATTATTGAAAAAAATCTTTTATTTTGAATCTTGTCTCTCACGATTATAAAAGATTCACGTAGATTTCGAAAATTCTTGTTGTGTTGAAAAGCATGAAAAATCAAGAAAATTTTGCAAAAAAGCTGCACGCATAGTGCAGCTTTTTATATATTTGCTTTAAAGGTAGACGTTTTAAAGCATGAAAGTGTCTTTACGGCTTCTATAACCATAATAGCCAAAAACACTGGAAATTACGGCACCTATCAAGCTTCCTAAAAAGCCCCACCATCCCATATTGGAGGCTGTTTTTGTGGCTTTAGTCGCAGTGTTTTTTGCTCCCTTGATCGTATCCTCAAGATTGTCTGAGAGTGTTTCAGCCCGTTCTTCAAGGGCTTTGATGGCTTTTTCAGTTTTTTCCTCTGCGCTTTGATAGAGTTGAACGGCACGGTTGGCTGCTGTTTGTGCCTCCGCACGGGTCATGCCATCCTTCATAAGCGCATTGATGATATCGCTTCGATTAAAT
>NZ_JBHIQP010000029.1:0-7488 GCF_042196625.1 Bartonella sp. AC535YNZD
ACCAGCAGCAAGGACGACCGCCACAACAGCAGCAACGACAGCCCCTATTGGAGTAAAAACAGCTCCCACAACAGAGGAAAGACTTGCCCCAACCACTTCGATCACTGTCCCAATCCAACCAAAAGAGGCAGAAAATGCACTTCCTGAGATCATAACTCCGCGAAATGCAGCAACCAGCAGAGTCATGGATCGCAAGAAGAAAAATTGTACAGCATCACAAAACATCAATTGTTTGAATGCTATAAATAAAAAATTGATCAAAACAAAAAACTCTTCTTATGAAAAAGAAAAGAGTTGCCCATGAGTAGATATTATAAACTCTAACAAAGGGCATAACTTGATAATTATACCGCAACAAACTAATAGAAACAGCCTTCTTGATAATTCTGGACAACATGTGCTAGCAAATTATGAACACACCCTTGACAAACTCGCCTTTGCTTCAAGGATGAAAGCCTAAAAGGAAAAATAGAATAACAAACCATTATTCCGCTTTGTATTAAAGCTCCGTTCACATTAAACCATTGCACTTATAGCGTATAACCTGAAATCTCAGCAGCTTTGAAAAAAATATGTCTGATTTTTTATTCTATTTTTAAGTAACACTCAGATACTCTCATTGCTCTTCAAATCCGCACATATAATACGTTTTTTCCCTCATGCTTTAAGACAAAGAAACAAATTCTATTATAACTTACTGCAACTTGCCGAAAATTGGGTGTCTTTCCCTATAACACCAAGATCTTTAATTAAAAGCGGTTTTCCTATTTCTCCATTATAGGCTTTAACGTGAATTGTCTTGCCTTTCACATCTATGAGGTAATAATCTCCATTAAAAAGCGCACCAGCTGTATAGATAGGGATATTTCCAAAAACCTTATCATTTTTCGCACGGCAATAGGACTGATAATGCGTATGCCCCACGAAGATTGCTTTAACATTATGAGAGATAATAATTGACTTAAAGATCGACAAATCTTTAGCATTCTTTTTACGAATAAAAAAGGATTCACCATCAATGGAAGCAGCACGCGCATCATGAAAATTAATGATTGTCACTTTACCTCTTGCATCAGCAGCAGCTAAATCGTTCTTAAGCCAATCTAAAGATTTATTGATTTGCACTTCTGTAGACTGCCCCTTCAAACCAACAGTATAGCTTGGATAATTGTGAAGCTGCACATAGTGAACATCTCCATAATCCCAAGAATAACTCAAACTCCCCCTTACCGAGCGAACATTTCCACCCGAAATGGGAACCAAACTTTCAGTAACATCTGCATTGAAATGCAATAATTGACTACGGTATTTTTTGATTTCCGATACCATTCTTGAAACTGCACTTATAGCACAAGCATCTTTGTAAAAATTGAATTCTTGAGGATTTGTACAATTACCAACATTATTGGCATAATCGTGATTCCCTAGCCCCTCATAGACAGGCGCTCCAAGAGTTTTATAAACATTTTTATAATCATCATAGTTTTTTTGTTGTCCAAACTCCGTCAGATCACCATTGACAATATGGAACGCAGCCTTGTGCGCTTTTATCACACCAGCAACTTGCTCATTTATCTTTAACCATGGCTCTCTGTTTGATACTCCATTGGCATCACCAGAGTTTAAACGCCACGGTTGCGGATCAGCCATGATGATAGCAGTATAATTTTTCTCAAGAGACTTTTCTTTCATAGGCCACATAAATGCATCATGATAAAGCCTCTTGTCCCTTCTTAACTTTTCAGAATCAAGGTTAAAACAACCAGAGAGAGTAAAAGCAATCACGGTGATTACCAATTTAACTTTATATCTCATAAACCTATCACCATAAAAACGTTACATATTTTATTGTATTATAAAAATTTTCTCAGAAGTAATTTTTTAAATTTTCTTGTCAAGAATATGTCAAAAATTCAAAATAATGAAAGCAATGATCCTTCAATGAAAGTGCACTTTGATGATATAAAAGCACTGTTGATTTAAAGCCTTCAACTTGAAGCATCTTCATTGATTAAGATTTATAAGCTTGGGCTCTTGCTCTTTCAAATGTCATCGATACATCAACAGCTTATAAAAACTTAGTCGTATACTATTAAAATATCCCCAACAGGAGAAAAAATGTATTCTTAATACTAGAACATCAAACTCCTTTGGATATCAAGATCAAATATATTAGAATATTATGATAAATAAGGTATAAATAATCAAAAGTGCTAGCAACAGTGTTTTAGTATTACCGTCATCACTTACATTGACAATCTATAAAAATGCATAAGTATTACAGAAAATAATATCATTACTTTATAAAAAATAATATAAATTATGTAATTATTATAATAATATTTATAATTTCTATAATAAAGATTTACAATAAATTTAATTATATAATATAAATAATTACAAACACATTATGTGTTCAATATAAATTCACACAAATTTAATATTATTTATTTTTTAATTTTGACAAAAAATCAAAAATATCTTACCAAATAAGGACAATTACTGAAATTAATAACAACTATCCATTTTCACTTCTTCTTATGAAGTTTGCGGGGAAATGAATATTTGGGGGCTCTCATAAGGAGAATACTGGTGTATAAAACATCCCTTTTATCATGCACGGCTGCGGCTGCTATCATCCTATTCAACATCCAGTTCACTGCACATGCTGAAACTCTTGGCGTTACCAACGAAGAAAAAGATATATCCGGAAAAACGTACGAGACTATTTATGTAAAAGACAAAGGAAAAATCACCGGTAGCACTGTAACTGTAACTGGAAATGAAAGCACAAATGCAGATACAAACAATGATAAGTATGTTGTAACAGTTGAAGGTGCTAACAGTGCGCTTAAATTAAATGGCTTAAATATTCAAGGCACTGATTCTGATGTTCGTTTCGGTATTTCTGTAAAAGACGGCGCTAACATCAACCTAACTGGGGGGAACATTACAACGTCTCAAACTGGCGTTTATATTGACGGCAGCGACAAAAATATACTGCAAAATGTAGTGATATCAAATAATAAAAATGAAATTTCACAACTCATTGGAGTGCAATCAGATAATGGAAGTAACATCACTTTAACAAATGTAAACGTTACGCACGCAGAAGTTGGTATACTCGCAAATAATAATTCTCGAATCAACGTATCCGGAGGATCATTCGAAGGTAAAATGGATGGCGTATATGCTATGAGCGGCACCACCATTACTGTAGATGGCGGTACTAACGTTACCTCATCTAATGGTAACGGACTTCATGCCATCGATGAAAAGAGCGAAATTATAATGACAGGAGGAAGCGTAATTGGAAAAGATGCAGCATTATCTGCAGACGAAGGTGGACATATTACTGTCACGGGTAGTACTCTAACAGCAAAGAGTAATAACCCTAATACATCTACTAATGATAATAAAATCGAAAGTGGATTCGGTGCCTTGTCTCAAGGCAAAAACAGTGTGGTTGAATTATCTAGTACAACGATTAATGATGCGACAATCGGGCTCAAAACACAAGAGAGTGGCGCAATCAAAATGACTGGGGGAAGCATTACAGCTTCCAAAGTTGGTGCTTTCTTCTTGGACAGCAAGAGCAAAGAAAACAAACTGAAAGATGTAGTGATATCAAGTGGGAAAGATGATGCGCCACTAATCAATGGAATCAAAGCAACTAACAGTAATGTCACTTTAAATAATGTAACAGTGACACAAGCACAAACTGCCATAGATGCATATGATTCCACAGTAAAAGTCTTAGGAGGATCATTTAATGCAGAAAAAGCAGCAATATTTACTCAAAACGGCGGCAACATCACTTTAACTGGCGATGCAAAAATTACATCATATAATGATGCTGGACTCTATGCGGAAGGTTCAAAATCCATCATCGAAATGACGGGAGGGAGCGTAACAGCAAAAGAGGAAGCAATAACGACAACATACGGTGGGCATATTATTGTCACAGATGTCATCCTAAAAACAAATGGTGATGGACTTGGTGTAGCTTCTGATGACCTTGGTAGCATGATTGAATTGCGTGGAAATACAACGATTAGTAATAGTGTAATCGGGCTTCAAGCACAAAACGATGGTGCAATCAAGATGACCGGAGGAACCATTAAAACTTCTCTAGTTGGTGCTGGTTTCTTAAACAGTAACAGCAGTGAAAACAAACTAGAAGGTGTGAAGATATCGAATAGTAAAGACGATGCGTTACTGAACTTTGGAATAAAAGTAGATAAAAGTACCGTCACTTTAAAAGATGTAACAGTGACTCAAGCAGTATCCGGTATAGGTGCAGATAACCACTCTACAATAACAGTCTCAGGAGGATCATTTAGTGGAAGTGACGTAGGAGCAAGTGCAGAAGGTGGCAGTACGATTATCTTGAAAAACAACGCAAACATTACATCATCTGATAACATTGGACTCTATGCAGAAGGTTCAAAATCCACCATCACAATGACGGGAGGAAACGTCACAGGGAAAGGGAATGCATTGGTTGCTGAAGATGGCGGCCATATTACTGTTACAGATGTGGCTCTAACTGTAACAGATATGGCTCCAAGTGACGACTATATATCGTCTGGTGTATTTTCTGTTGGCGAAGGCAGTGTAATTGAATTACTTGGAAATACAACGATTAGTAATAGTGCACTCGGGCTTACAACAAGCAATGGTGGCGCAATCAAGATGACTGGAGGAACCATTAAAACTTCTCTAGTTGGTGCTGGTTTCTTAAACAGTAACAGCAGCGAAAACAAGCTAGAAGGTGTGAAGATATCGAATAGTAAAGACGATACGTTACTGAACTTTGGAATAAAAGCAGATAAAAGTACCGTCACTTTAAAAGATGTAACAGTGACTCAAGCAGCAGCCGGTATAGTTGCAGATAACCACTCTACAATAACAGTCTCAGGAGGAGCATTTAGTGGACGTAATGTAGGAGCAAGTGCAGAAGGTGGCAGTACGATTATCTTGAAAAACAACGCAAACATTACATCATCTGATAACGTTGGACTCTATGCAGAAGGTTCAAAATCCACCATCACAATGACGGGAGGAAACGTCACAGGGAAAGCGAATGCATTGGTTGCTGAAGATGGCGGCCATATTACTGTTACAGATGTGGCTCTAACTGTAACAGATGTGGCTCCAAGTGACGACGATATATCGTCTGGTGTATTTTCTGTTGGCGAAGGCAGTGTAATTGAATTACTTGGAAATACAACGATTAGTAATAGTGCACTCGGGCTTCAAATACTAAACAATGGTGCAATCAAGATGACTGGAGGAACCATTAAGACTTCTCTAGTTGGTGCTGGCTTCTTAAACAGTAACAGCAGCGAAAACAAACTAGAAGGTGTAAAGATATCGAATAGTAAAGACGATGCATTACTAAACTTTGGAATAAAAGCAGATAAAAGTACCGTCACTTTAAAAGATGTAACAGTGACTCAAGCAGCTGCCAGTATAGTTGCAGACCATGATTCGACAATAACAATCTCAGGAGGGGCATTTAGTGGACGTGACGTAGGAGCAAGTGCAGAAGGTGGCAGTACGATTATCTTGAAAAACAATGCAAACATTACATCATCTGATAATGTTGGACTCTATGCAGAAGGTTCAAAATCCACCATCACAATGATGGGAGGATCCGTAGCCGCGAACAAAACAGCGTTATTCGCAATCAACGGTGGGCATATTGATGCCACAGATGTTGCTTTAACAACAGAGGGAAAAGGAAGCGGTGCATTTGTAAGTGGCAATGACAGCACAATTCAATTGCATGGTGATACAATAATTAACAATACTTTGAGCGGACTCGATGCCGGTAATGGTGGTAAAATCATTAGCGAAAACTTATCGATAATCGGTGGTGAAGCACTTGAAGGCCCCGACAACGAACGCACTGGTATATGGACATCAGACTCTGGTAGTGAAGTTAGGTTAATGGGCAAAACAACCATTCAAAATGTTGATGAAGGGTTTTATGCAGACGGTGGAAGTAAAATCATTAGCGGAGATTTAACAATAACTGGTGGTGAAAGTAAAACAATGACCGTTGGTGTAAACGTTGCAGAAACTGATAGTTTAATTGAATTAAATGGTAAAACAATCATTCAAAATTTTGATGTTGGTCTCACCGCAGGAAATAATAGCACGATTAAGATGACGAATGGTTATATTGGAGCAGCAGAGAATACAATCAAAAATAAAATAGAAGCAAAAAAAGTTGCACTATGGGCGGCATTTAACGGACATATTGATGTCGTGAATACTTCTATGATAGCAGGAGTTGCTGGTTTGCAATTTATAGCTCTCTCTAATCCTGATCTAGATTATCCAGATGTTCCACAAAAACGTAAAAACAGTGAAATCAATTTGACAAATGCAGATGTTCACGCTGAAAATGGTACTGGAATTTTTGTTGGAGCTTTCACTAACACAAACATGGAAGATATTCCAACTTTATCAATCGGTACATTCAGTCTCAAAAATTCAGAAATCCATGCCGACGTATTATTAGGAGATGGTCTTTTCGAAGATCCAAAATCTTGGAAAAACGACAATTATTGGAACAATAAAGAGGTTAAAGCGATCTCCAATGGCACCTTCACCTTAAGTGCTGATCAGTCTACTCTAGAAGGCAGAGCGAATATTGCTAAAGACAGAAATGTACGTTTTGATCTGAAAAACAATACGAAATGGACGTTGAAAATCAGCAAAAACGAAAAAGATGCTGATGGCAATCTCCTTGATATCGCTCAAAGATCTCGTTCTGATATTTCCACGCTTAATCTCGATAACAGCTCCATTGTTTTTGAGAAACCAACAGAAGATCACTACCAAACATTGCATATAGGTTCTGGTAAACCAGACACGCAAGAAGTCTACAACGCAACGGGAGACGCAAAGATTTACTTCAACATTGCTTGGAGTGATGGCGTAGTAAGTGCCGATCAAAAAACCGATAGGCTTCTCATTCACGGTGATGTCTCAGGCTCCACAACAGTTTATATTAAAAGCGATTCTGGAAATGAAAGTAGTGTAGTCAATGCTGCTGATCCTTCAAATATAGGTGGACTCTCGCTCATCCAAGTTGCAGGAAAAGCACAGGAAGACTCCTTTAAATTAGCCAAAGGCTATACCACACTAGGGGGAGAACCTTACAAATATACACTAACTGCTTATGGACCAGACTCAAGCCATGGTACAGCCGATATTGAGCAAAACCTCTTTGATGAGAAGAATGAAAATTTCTGGGATTTCCGCTTACATAAAGAAATTCTTGAAACGGATTCTGGTCCAAGTGTGATCGTCCCTGTAGCACAAACGGCCAGTTACTTAGTCATGCCAAATGCTCTCTTCTATAGTGGATTAACCGATATGGCTAAACAAAACGCATTCTTAGCCAATATCAGAACATCTGTCTTAGGAAAAGAAGAGGAAAAACAAACCGGTTTCTTCCTCTATACTTACGGA
>NZ_JBHIQP010000030.1:0-7081 GCF_042196625.1 Bartonella sp. AC535YNZD
CTAATATCAGAAAGTGCTTCCGCTACACTCTTATAGCTTTCCTCACTTTCTTTACCTTCTGCATCAACTTTCTTGATCACAAAACTTGGAGCTTTCCATTTTCCATCTTTATCATAACCTGCTCCTCCACCAAAATACTCAGAAAATGTCTGATTCATTGAATAAAGCTGATTGCCAGTGATCGCCTCTGTCGAACCTTTAGAAATTTCTCCATCTAATAGAAACTTTAATTTGCTGTTTTCTTGTTCCGCTATAACTTGACCATCTTTCTCTTTGTTCTTTACATGACGTGCTACAAAGGCATTGGCTTCATCATTCCATAACAAAGCATTCTGCTCAATGGTCTGTGTAAGTTCATTGCTGTTCTTAGAAAGCTCATTATGAAGATCTGTCAGCGATGTATCAACACCGCTAAAAGCTGAACCAACATCATGATATGACTGACCACCAACAACATACGTCGGAAGATTGCCTACAAGCACATCAGCACCACCACCTAAATAGCTCGATGTATTTTTAGAAACACTGTCTAGATTAGTACTCACTGTCGTAACATTTTTATTAGTTGCAAATAACTGAGAGCCATTTACAACTTCTGTCGATTCTGCTGAAAGTACTCCTGCCTTAACACCTGAAAGTATCCGGTCTTCTTTCTTACTGTTGGCAATATTGAGTTCTGTACCTTCTACTTCTTTACCAATAGTGATAACCTTCGTATTATCATCCTGCTTGGCAAGGCTATCACTGACTACATTGGTCACATCATTGTGAACATTCGTAATAGAACTTGCAACACCTGCAAGTGCTTCCGCTACACTATTGTAAACCTTTTCCTCACCAGCACTACCATCAGAATTGACAGTTTCAAGCTTGAATGTGGGTGCAACCCATTTTCCATTTTCATAGCCAGCACCTCCACCCAAATACGTCGCAACTGCTTGATTCATTGAATAAAGTTGGTTGCCAGTGATCGCTTCTGTTGAACCTTTAGAAATTTCTCCATCTAAAAGAAACTTCAATTTGCTATTGTTTCCTTCCGTTCCATGCTTAGCCACAAATGCATTGGCTTCATTATTCCAATTCAAAGAATCCTGTGCGACTCCTTCAGAAACTTCCTTAATCCTCTGATTGACATTCTTGATATTTGTATCAAGTCCTTCAAAAGCTGAACCAACATTGGTAAAAGGTTTGGCTGTTATCTTACCATCTTTATCAATCTCCGATAAACTATAGGTCGGCCCTGTAAACGCACCATTATTAAAAGCTGCATTGCCTCCTAAATAAGTAACAACCTTATCATTCGTTTCAAAAAGCTGATTACCCGTAACAGCATCTGTTGATTTAGCGCTAATCTCACCATTTGCTAGAAACGTAATTCTACTGTTTTCTTGTGTCCTTAAAGCTCTGCCTTGTTCTTCTTGCTTCTTCTCATGACGTGCTACAAAGGCATTGGCTTCATCATTCCATAACAAAGAATCTTGCGCTACTCCTTCAGAAACTTCTTTAATCCGTGCATTCACATTCTTGATATTCTCATCAAGACCGGCAAAAGCACTCCCAACATCATTAAAAGAGCCATTTGTTATATTACCAGCTGTATCAACCTTGGATAACTTGTAGGTTGGTCCTGTAAACGTACCCTCAACAAATTTTGCATCGCCACCAAGGAATTTAGCTACATTCTGAGAAATCGTGTTGATCTGACTACCATTAATCGCATCATGTGAACTCTCACCAATGACACCATCTTTGACATTATGAAGTGCAACTGGTCCTGCACCCTTACCTTTACCTAAAGTCACACTCGTGTAATCAATGCCGCCATTCTCACCCTCTTTTTTATCGTAGTGAACAACAGCTGAATCATCAGACTGAAGACTGTTAGAAAGCTTCTCTAATCTTTTATCAAGCTGACCTTTGTTAACAGCTTCATTATCCTTTGTTGCTTCACCAACACCTGAAAGTGTCCGATCCGTACCAGTCTTGTTGGCTATGTTGACTTCACTGCCTTCTACTTCTTTACCAATAGTGATAACTTTTGTCTTTTCATCCTGCTTCGCAAGGCTATCACTAACTACATTGGTCACATCATTATGAACATTCGTGATAGAACTCGCAACTCCAGCAAATGCTTCCGCTACACTCTTATAGCTTTCCTCACTTTCTTTACCTTCTGCATCAACTTTCTTGATCACAAAACTTGGAGCTTTCCATTGTCCATCTTTATCGTAACCTGCTCCTCCACCAAAATAGGTCGCAAACTGTTTTTGCAGATCATAAATCTGTCCACCCGTAATCGCATCACTCGAGCCTGATACTATAGAGCCATCTGCAAGTGATGTAAGCTTGCTGTTCTCTTTATTGTCCCCATGCGTCGCTACAAACGCACCTTTAGTCTTACCCCATAACAATGCATCGCCTTGAACTGCTTGCGTAATATTACTCAGTTTTTCATCAAACTTTTTGACCTCATTAGACAGATGAGTGTTCACATTCTTGACACTCGTATCAAGACCCGCAAAGGCGCTACCAACATCGTTATGTGAATTAGTCGTTACTGTACCATCGTCAGAAACATTAGAGATTTTATAAGTCGGAGCGGTAAAAACACCCTCTTTAAATGCAGCATCACCACCTAAAAACTTAGCTACATCCTCACCGATTTTATTAATCTGACCACCCGAGATTGCATCATGTGAACCCTTGGCAATCTGACCATCGGCAACATTATGGAGTCCTACAGCTGCCTTATCCTTACCTTTACCTAGAGTCACACTCGTGTAATTAATGCCGCCATTATCACCATCTTTTTTATCGTAATGAACAACAGCTGAGTCATCAGATTGAAAACTATTAGAAAGCTTCTCTAAACTTTCATCAAGCTGACTTTTGTTAACCGCTTCATTATCATTCACAGCTTTCTTCACACCAGAAAGAATCCGATCCACACCACTTTTATTGGCAATGTTGATTTCTGTACCTTCTGTTTTGGCGCCAATAGTAATACGACCAGCATCTCCATCATCCTGTTTGACGAGGCTATCACTGACAACATTAGTCACATCATTATGAACATTCGTGACAGAAGTACTAATATCAGAAAGGGCTTCCGCTACACTCTTATAGCTTTTCTCACTTTCTTTGCCTGCTGCATCAACTTTCTTGATAACAAAATTGGGAGCTTTCCATTGTCCACTCTCATCATAGCCAGCACCACTATCTAAATATGTCGCAAGAGTGTTACTCATCGAATAGAGTTGTCCACCATTAATGGCATCTGTTGAGTTCGAGGTAATGTCACCATTTGCAAGAAACGTAATTCTACTGTTTTCCTGTCTCCTTACAGCTCTGCCTTTTTCTTCTTTGCTCTTTTCATGACGTGCTACAAAGGCATTGGCTTTATTACTCCAATTCAAAGAATCCTGCGCTACCCCTTCAGAAACTTCTTTAATCCGCGCATTCACATTCTTGATATTTGCATCAAGACCAGTAAATGCACTACCAACATCTTTAAAAAAGCCGTCTGTTATATTACCATCTGCATCAACCTTAGATAACTTGTAGGTTGGTCCTGTAAACATACCGCCAACAAATTTTGCATCACCACCAAGAAACTTAGCTAAATCCTGAGAAATTGTATTGATCTGACTACCATTAATCGCATCATGTGAGCTCTCACCAATGACACCATCTTTTACATTATGAAGCGCAACTGGTTCTGCATCCTTACCTTTGCCTAAAGTCACACTGCTATAGTCAACTATTCCGTCTTCTTTTTTATCGTAGAGAACCACTGCTGAATCTTCTGACTGAAGGCTGCTGGAAAGATCCTTCAGACTTGCATCAAGCTGCGCTTTATTGACTGCCTCGTCCCCATTTTGCGCTGCCTTAACACCAGAAAGAATTCGAGCATCACCATCCCGATTTAAAATATTGATTTTATTGCCGCCTCTTTCCGCACCAATAGTAATAAGACCCATCCTATCCTGCTTGACAATGCTTTCACTCACTACATTCGTAATCTCTTTGCTGATCTCATTTTTTACATTCGTAACAGAAGTACCAACTCCAGCCAAAGCATCCGCCACATTGCTATAAGTTTTCTCTTCAGATTTACCATCATCCTTAACTGTCTTAACCTTAAAACTTGGAGCTTTCCATTGTCCTTGCTCATCATAGCCAGCACTACCACCAAAATAGGTTGCAAGTTGTTCGTTCAGCGAATAAAGCTGTCCACCCGTGACAGCATCCGTTGAATCTTTAGAAACATCACCATCTAAAAGAAACGTAATTTTGCTGTTATCTTGAGTCGCTACAGCTCTGCCTTTTTCTTCTTTGCTCTTTTCATGACGTGCTACAAAGGCATTAGCTTCATCATTCCATAACAAAGCATCACCTTTAACTTGCTGAGTAATATTCGTTATGTTTTTAGTAAGTTCGCTAAACTTATTTGTTACATTATCATTGACACTCTTGATATTGCTATCAAGCTGGCTTTTGTTAACAGCATCATTATTGTTCTTTGCTTCCCCAACACCAGAAATTATCCGATCCGCACCGTTTTCATTTGCAATATTGATTTCTGTGCCACCTACTTTTGCACCAATAGTGAGACGACTCGTTGTCTTATCTTGCTGAACAAAGCTCTCGCTTTCCACTTTGGTAATTACATTATTAACCTGTTCAGTCAATTTATTCTGAACATTCGTGATAGAACTTCCAACTCCTGCAAGTGCATCCGCTACATCAGGATATTCTTTGTTTTCTGTTTCGCCATCATCCTTAACGGACTTAACAGTAAATTTAGGAGCAGTCCAAGCGCCATTTTCATATTTAGCGCCACCACCGAAATATTTGGCTATATTCTCAGATACTGTTTTGAGATCACTTGTTACAGTTGTAACATTTTGATTTGTAGTAAACAACTGAGAACCAGTGACTGCTTCATCTGAATTTGCACTGAGATCGCCACCTAATAGACCGGAAATTTTCCTTGCCCCATTATCTTTATTCAGAATGCTGATTTCAGTGCCACCAGTTCCTTTCCCAATGGTGATAACACCTGATCCCTCAGCACGGAGACTGCGACTTAACGCCATCCCTTCTTCTTGCTTAACAAGAATACTGTCTCTTACATCAGCAATTTCATTATTTGTTGCCAAAAGTTGTGAACCATTTACCGCTTCTGTCGATCCTACTGAGAGCGCCCCATCTTTAACGCCTTTTAGCTCTTTATTGCCAGCATCAATACCACTAGTTGTTATTTTCGGACCACCTGTAATCATTAAGCCTGTTTCGTCTAAAGTATTTGCACCTGCCTTTACGCTCTCCAGTGTGATGTCCTTTGCTAAATCAAATTTTACCTTATTGTCCTCTTTGCCTTTTGTAATATTTAGGTTGCTACTTCCAGCTGCCAAATCCATTGGACTAGTTGAATTAACACTCGTCGTATCTGCACCCTCAACAGAGAGATCCCAACTTGAAGTTATAGAGTTTTTTAGAGCTTTTAGCTGCGCAACATTCACGGCATCAGTGTCGTTCGTGCCAGATGCAACACCAGAAAGAATTCTGGTTTTATTATCTTTATTGGCAATTGTGATTTTATCGCCATCTGTATCCTTACCAATGGTTATGAACTTCGTCTGTGCATCTTGTTTTACGAAACTACTAGTTGCTACCTGTTCTTTTATTTCCTTCAGCTGTCCAAAATTCACCGCATCGGTGCTTTCAGTACCCGTTGCCACTCCTGTTATCTTTTTACTGCCAACATCTATACCACCGGTGGTTATTTTCGGACCATTGGCAATCACTAAACCTGTTGCGTCTAGGGTACTGCTTCCTGCAGTTACTTTATTGACTGCAATTTCCTTAGATAGATCAAATTTTACATTATTATCTTTATCACCTTTTGTAATCGTAAGATTTGTACTTCCAGTGGAAAAATCTACCGTACTGTCCATAATAACGGTTTTACCATTCTTACCCCCAACAGAGAGTTTCCAACCGCCTTTTCTTACGACACTTTCTAAATCTTTTAACTGTATAACATTTACTGCATCAGTAGGTTCACTACCAGCTGCTACACCTATAATCTGCCGCGTTATGCCCTTACTAGGATTACCAAAACTAACGGCACCCTGCGTACTTTTCCATTGCACTTCAGTGTTTTTTGCCGGTCCCTGCTGCAAAGAAGCATACCCCAAAACGCCATCAGCCCTATCAGCTACAGAATTACTTCCTATAGCAACACCGCCCATTTCGCTCGCTTTTGCCCATCCACCAATAACAGTAGTAGCAGGAGCGTAGATTTGCGTATTGTTGCCGATATTAACAACAGATTCATACATGGAAACTTTTGAATATACCTTTATGTTGTTACCAATAGCAATAATATTAGCACCCTTCGCATCCGGACTGTTTCCTATTTTTATATCATTATTAGTTGCATATGTACTCCCCCTCCTTGCTAAACTATTAGCGTCAGACAGCAAAATATCATCACTATTACCACCCTCAACAGGCAGCATCCGCCCTTTTTTAACAAATGTTTTTGGCAATTTTCGCACAGCAATATTATCCGTACTCATGCCTTTATCGTTAACCGCTATTCTTGTAAGTTGTGGCGCTTTTTTATCACCAACATTTCCAACTCGCGCAAAACGGCTACCTTCTGTCAAAACATTTATTATGGAACTATTATCATCCGTATCAGAAAAAAAATTGATTAGAAAATTTGCATAGTCTTCAGAAACATTCAAACCAGCAACAGAGAAAATGCTTTGTGGATAAGATATACCAACACTTTTTACACCTTCAAGAAAGGTGTTTCTAAAATCAGGATTTGCTGAAAAAACAGGCGTAACATTCGATAAGAATGTAGCAGCTATAGCCAACGAAAGAACTTTAACCAAAGAAAAACGAGAACGTTTTAATTCACTCGCTGCTTGTGGGGCATATAATTTTTTCATAACAAACTCTCCAATGAAAAAACTTAAAAACACCTCCAAAACATAAAAAAGACACATTTTAGCATTATTGATCTCTTTGGAACTTAGAGTAGAGAATCATTGCTTAGAGTGTG
>NZ_JBHIQP010000031.1:0-5600 GCF_042196625.1 Bartonella sp. AC535YNZD
TTTGTAGTCTTCATATTTGCTCGTAGGCAATCCTTTTGTAGTTTTATTGAGTATGTTGTAAATGTTTGATGCGGTGATTTTCCCTAGACTTGCTTGAAAATCATTCTGCTATTCGTTGCTCCATCTCACACCGCCGTTTGTTGCTCTTGTGATGGGAGCAATTGTAGAGCTTTTTCTTTTTAAATATTTTTTCTTCTTTCCAAATGCCCAAAACCAATTCTGCTTTTTCACAAGACATATCTGTTAGTTTTTCTGCTTCTGCAAAATAGAGAAGACTACTTTCATTTGTCCCTGTTTCTTTAATTAATTCTTCGATTTGCTTTATCTGTTTAGAGGAAACTTTTTGATTATTTGTATCGCCTTCTTTGGTTTGCGGTTGACCATCTGTATCGTCTTCTTTACTTGCTACATTAAGAAGTATGCCTAACAGGTATCTCTGTGCGTAGGTAAGTGTGGAACCAATTGATTGTATACTATTTTTAGAGCCTGTACTGTCAATTGGAAATGTTCCTTCTGTTGAGATTTGATTTTCTGAAGGATGAGGCAGAATTATTTCTATGGTAACGTTTTTTTCTGTTTAATATAGTTGTATTTTGCAAGCCCATCCTTTAAAGCATCAATGTACTGATCAAGCATAGCGTATTTGCTGTTTGTATGGGTGATTGTAGAGTTTTTTCAATATTTTGATATTTTGTTTGCATAGCCGAAAGGTCACGGACAAAGTTTTGGCGCTCTTGTCGTTCTATTTCTTTTTCTCTTAAATCAAGAATACGCTTTAAGCGGTCAATACTGACGTCACTTTCTAATGCTTTATTTAAAATACATTCCATAGCAGTTTATTCGACGGCTAAATGATGTGTTTCTTCAATTTCTATTAGGTTAGTGTTTTGTTCACTCATTTTGATTTTCTCCATTACGCGCAATTCACGTGTGGCGTGAATCACGCATGTTTTAAAAGTTGGTTGGTTGTTACAATCCTGTTTCTAGAGACTGTGTGATATTGATCACCTCCCCGTCTGAAAAGACGAGGAAATGAAATCTTTTTTAAACTAAGCGGCTTTTACAACAGATCTTTCTAAAACCTGTTTTGCTTCTTTAATGAGGGCTTTATATTTTCTGTTCTCTTCATCTACTCTGAAAGTATCAATAAGACGCATATGAATTGGATCTAAAAGATACAAAACTTTTTCACCAGCGTTCATACCTTCCCAATAGCTTGGCAAATCAAAGCGTGTATCACAAGAATAATCAACAGATTGGTTTCTTAGTTTTTTCTCACATTCAATAAAGTAACGACGTGCCTGTCGTCCTTTCTTATTACGTTCAACCATGGAAAGCTCTTTCGCCATATCTAAGGTGAGATGATATTCTACTGCTATAGCATTGTTCGCTTCCATTTTTTTGTGGAAGCGAATAAAATCTTCGCCTTTCAAGAAAAGAATAAGCAATGATGCGTTTTTTTATCCAAGTAGAGAAATCTTCTTTGCTTTCCAAAAATGCATGCAACTCACGCGCATTAACGGTTTGAACTGTTTCCTAATCAATTGTTTGTTCTGTAATTTTTATAAGAGTGTTCATAATGAACTCCTATGCAGTTAGATGTTTTTCATTGACATCCAATAAAGGATGCCGGGTGCTGAAAAACACGGTGCATAGTCCGTCGTTACGCTTTCCCCATAAAGAGTATTGTATAGCGTAACTACACCCGACAAAGTCATTATATGCGTGTAACATACAACGCGTCAAAGCCTTTAATGTGTGGAAAATAAACTGTTTCGGTAATTCATCCGCTATGCATTTAAGGTGTTTTTCAAGCACCTGATTTGAGCATATATATACTATAGTATATTGTCAATTAAAAAGTTTGAAAATTGACGCAAATAAATCATATTGATTTTATCAGTAAATTCGTATGTCTTTTTCATTATTGCATTCCTTAATTAATACATGCTTTGTCTTTTAAGCTCTTGGATTTTGTCTTGATACGGTAGCAAATTTCCACCTACTGCTCGTCTGTAAACCCAACCTTTTTGCTGTAAGAAGAGAATGAACTGTTTTGGTTGCATCTTGAGTATTTTAGCGGCTTTTGTAAGACCAAAGAGTCCATCATGGCGCTGTAAGCTTTCAAAAGCCATTGCCTTTGGTTTAAGGGTATTCACTTCACTTTTTAAAGTCTCTAATTGTGTGACGCTTTCTAAAAGCAGTTTCTTAATAAAGAGAGGGTCTTCTAATGCGTTTGCAAGGTCTAAAGGTTTCTTTGCACGCCGTTCACATTCAATAAAATATTGACGGGCTTGTTTACCTTTTTCATTACGCTCTACCATGGAAAGTTCTTTTGCCATTTCCAAAGTGAGATGGTAATTAATTTTGATAACAGCTCTAGATTTTGCGCTCGCCAAATTTGGTGACCGCAAATCTTGTGTTTTTATAAAATCTTGTCCTTCTATAAAATTGTATCTGGTAATACGGTCCTTAATCCAATTGGAAAAGTCACGTTTTGCCTCTAAGAATCCATGCAGATCACGTGCATTTACTGTCTGAACAATTTCCTTATCAATGGCTTGTTCTTTAATCTCTATGAGAGTATTCATGATGAACTCCTAAAGTTTTACATCATCACTGTCTTAATTAACAAAAACATAAGGTTTGATATAATATTCTGTCATAGTTTCTATGGCGCTCTGCTTTAGCGATTTTCTTTGCTGCGTGAATTTTGAAGTAATGATTATCGGTTTTATCTATTTCTATTTCAGATTTTGGACAAATCTTCTGTCTGTTCCATTCTTGTTTTGTAAAAACAAAATCCACGCCTTCTTTTAGATCAAACTTTTCAACACAATCGTTAAACCAAGTGGAAAAATCTTGTTTCAAATGTAAGTGCCTATGCATTACATGGGCATTAACCATTTGGACATAACCGATTTTGTCTTCTACCTCGTTTTCAGGTATGAGATATCATTCACTATGAATATTATTATCATGTGTGGTCATGAGTTTACTCTAATTAATTATTGATGAATTAAAGGGGGCGCTTTTAAATACGCCCTCAGAATTTAAAGCACATCACAAGGACGCAAACGGTGTTGTTGTTCGTAAGTACCGTAAATCTCATCATTATATTTTTCATCTGCTATCTCGTCTAAAAGTTCATTGTAAGTATCACTTTCACGTACAAAGTAATGAGCCTCACTATCCTCATGGAGATTGTTCAATATTTTCTTCTACATATGCGTCTGCAATCTCTTCAGAGATATATTCGCAACTCTTCTCAGAAGGATTTATACGAAAGATTTGGATTGCATCATCTGCCTCATCAACAATGCTTAGAATTTAGCTTGCATCAAGTGTTCCAGACTCTGCAATGTTTTGATTATCATCGTAGGAAACTAATAAAATTTCATTGGAATTAATAAGAATTGGCTTATCCATAATTTTTCCTCCCTAACGCCTCTTGGCGATTGTTTGTGCGTGGTTTGCATAATTACTTATACGCAAATGTATAAACATAAGCAAGCAAAAAATCGCATATATTTCATTTTTTTTGCATTTTCACTTAAATGCCATCTTCACAAGCAATAGAATCAAAAACTTTATTGGGATTATTTCATAAGTAGACGATAGGATTTGCGCGGTAATATCGCAACTATTTCTCCAACCCATTTTATCTTTGCATTTTTAATAGGTATCGCATTCCATGATTTGAGTACAATGCCCTCTGAAGAGCGAGTAATTTGTTTGATGAAACGCCTATTATCTTCTGTTAGAACGACAACTTCATCACCGTAATAATCGCTCATTGGCTTTGTTTGCAGATGTTTAACTACGATTAAATCACCATCTTTATACACGGGATACATGGAATCTCCACGAACCATGAATCCTATTGTTTCAAAAGGCAAATCAAATGGTATTTCGATTGTTTCAAGCCCATTTTCTGGGATTTGCTCAACATCGGTATCAATCTCTAATCCTGCTCCTATATACCCCATAACAGGAACAACTGTAGTAATTTGATTATAACCTTTTAAGCTTTTATAAAGTTCTAAAATTGCGTCTCTGTGTGAACCTCTGGGATCTGATTCACTTCCTAACCATCTTGACACGGTCGCTTGGGTTACATTTAATCTATCGGCAAGATCTTTTTGATTAAGACCAAACTCAGATTGCAATACTTGCAATGTCGCAATGATATTTTTCGTCATAATTAATTACTTATGATTTTAAAATTAAAAAAATCTATTGTTTTTTTTAATTAACTCTATACAATTGCGTATATGGTTAAAATCAAGGAGCTTAACTCAAATGGAAACAGAGGAAAAATTAAAGATTAAGTCTATCCGAAAGTGTTTATCGCTAATACAAAAGGAATTAGCAGATATTTTAGGTGTTAAGCAAGCTTTTTTTGTCGTTGGGAACAAGGCAAAGGACTATCTTTAAATAGTTATTTAAAGCTGCAAAAGTTGAAGGATAGTTCTAGCTCTAGTTCTGCTTTTATTGCTGCTCATACAGATAAAGATGAACAGCAACAGCACCATTCACACTCTTAAAGAAGAAAGAAAATAAAATGGATTACGGTTTGGCAGCGATGATTGTGTTTTTTATAGTCAATGTAATCATGTTTTTTGCTGGCTTTTACTTTTATAAAATGACGAAAACGCATGAAAAAGACAAAATAATAGCACAATTAAGTATATTAATTAACGAGTTAGAAAAAACAGTATCGAAAAGAAGAATTGTGGGGACCTTTGGAGGCTATGAGCAGTAAAACAGAATAAGTTACTTAGATGTGTTTGCTTCTTCGCCTTTAAAAGCAAAGAAGCATAGAACAGTCAATGATTAATCTCAAAGTGGGATGAAAATTGTTGATAGGGCTTTTGACGGTAAAAACTGGGCCAAAAACGAACTTGAAGTGTTTTATATGGATCATTTGACGAGGTGTGTTCAAGAATAAAAACTGGAACGGTTATCTTATTGGAATTTTCTGTTTCTGTAGGTCGAATTTTTATACTCCAAACGCAAGTAGATCCGCCATGTAAACTAAAGAAATCAATATCGATGGTATCTGTAATGGGAAATGCTATTAAATCGATGTGTTTTTGAGATATATTGGGAGTAGTTTTTAGTGACTTTCGATAACGCGAATTGTAGGCGCTATGGAATGCCTCAACAAATTGAAATGGGCTATTTTCGTCTATTCGTATATGATTCATTTTTATTGGTTATTTTGTAGGGTTTTTGATTTCAAATTCTACAGTAACAATATTGTGTGGTGGTATGACTTCAATCTTAGGTTCCTCAATATTAATCTCCAACTTTGGCTCTAAATTTTGTGATGCCTTTTCTAATATTGCAATTTTCCTTTTGATATTAACCAGTTGGCTTTCCAAATTTTTTAGCTTTTCTTGCATATTTCTCCCCTGCGGTTTCGAAAAAAATGATGATCAGATACGATTAAAAAATACTCTTAAATTGGAATAGCAAATGATTAACACGATTCTTTTTCTTGATCTAGGGACTAAGACAGGCTGGGCGCTTCGTGATGCAGATGGTTTTATCACAAGTGATACAGAACATTTTCAATCACGCCGTTTTGAAGGCGG
>NZ_JBHIQP010000032.1:0-4693 GCF_042196625.1 Bartonella sp. AC535YNZD
TAAAATGAGACAATCTTAGGTTATTCGGGACTCTCATTCAATATGAATAACGATAGATTATCATTATAAATCAATATCTTGTATCGGCTTATCAAGCGGGGGATATTTTGCTCAATTCTGTTTGGTGTTTAAATCACCGCCCGCGTAGTATTCCAGAAGGGATGGTTTACAATCCGTGGCATAATATTTGGGTTGATATTTATCTTCAATCAGGGTCAGGTGTAAATGCAAAGTCGGCATATGGTGTTCCGATTACGACCAATCGTAGCTATGCGGATCATGCATTTGATTTTTGGTCTGTTAGTAAGAGATTTTTGACGAGTGATGAGTTTTCGCCAAGCATGTATGGAAGTAATCAAGCAACCAGTATTGTCGACAATCAAGCGCCTTCTCCCAAAACGTCTGGAGGACACATTGATACAGAAAATCGTCGTATGATTTCGTATATCGGTTGTGAGGATGGTTGCGGTTATGTGTGGCAATATTTGTCTGGTTGTTATCTAGTGACTAAATGGCATACAGGGGAACAAGGAAGCAGTTTACGTGTAGACATAAATGTTATGTTGGGAGGAGGCGATTGGACTGGTGGCTCTAACAATGATCATCTTGTGCGGAACTTTGCGCATTCTCGTTATGTAGAAGATGAAAAAATAGGCGCTCGTGGATGTAGCGAGCCACTTTATTATAATTAGCGCGAGATTGATTAGAACATTATTTTATCCAACCTCACTTTTGTGGGGCTTTTTTTATGGAGCGTCAGATGAGAAAGATATCGAAAGAAGGATTGGCACTTCATCTTGAAGTTTTAAAATCAAAGCTTTTTCTACTAAACTCATGATGTCAACCAGAGCAGTACAATCTTATCACTCATATTTTCATATCTAGAAAATTGAGATAATGCCATCCATAAATCGCATAAGAAGTTAGAATCTACCTTCATTGCATACCTCTGTGGACTTGTTCTCTCAAACATGCTGGCAATCCTTTAGGTGTGATTTTTGTTGAAGGCAGCACCTTTTCTGTTCCATCCGGTTTTTGAATGGTGATGGCAGAACAGTCCATGAATCTTTTTTTGATTTTATCCTGATTAAGGTAACAATGGACTACTTGGAGCACGTCGATACACCCAATCATTTTTACGCAAGTAATCTGTTAAATTCTTTGGTCTTATCTCCAACATCTTCGCGGCTTCAATCAAACCAAACAAACCATCAGAGCGTTTTAAGCCTTCTAAAGCTTTTGCTTTTGGTGCTAATTCTGAAATAACATGGTCTTTCTGCTCAATTTAATTTTGTAGATGATTTAAGGCGCCAAGTAATACTTCGGGTTTGGAGTAATCAATTTGTGGAATAGCTACTTGTCTTTCAAACGGTCAATTATCTTTGCTCGTAAGGCAGTGCTGTAACCAGAAACAAGAATTAAGCATTCACGCTTTGGCAGGTTATAACAAGGGCGGCTTTCACCTTTGTTATCAAGGTAGTGCCCACCAAAATCAACCTCCTCAAATTTGAGGGCGTTAAGTTCTTCAAACGTTTTCTTGATGTCAAGCATAATATTTTCATGCCTTTTGCCACATAATTCAGTAATTTTAATAATGGTATTCATAAAGAATTTTTAGATGTTAGACGTTCCTTAATGACACTTTAAAAGAGTTCTGGGCACTAAGAAACACAGCAATCTAGCCTGTCGTTACGCTTTTCCCCGAAGGGTGTTATATGGTATAACCACACCTGACAAAGCTATTATATGCGTGTAGCATACAATGAGTTAAAGCTTTTAAATTGCGGAAGATTAGTTATTTAGGCAACTAATCCGCTAGTTGTTTTGAGGTATTTTTGAGGCACCTGATTCGAAAATACCTATTACTATAGAATTGTCCAGCAACAAAAATTACTTCTTGCTAAGAAAACGTTTCACATACTGTACAGTGTACATATTGAAATCATTATTTATCAATGAGTTAAGTGTACAATGTACAGTCAAATTGAAAATTCTGTCGCTAGCGATAATTCGCACTAGTCTGCCCTGCAACGAAGCCAACTCGCTGGGAAGTACCTTTTGCATTGATTTTATTAACTTTTTTATGGAAAAAGAGAAGCATAATTGATAATCTGTTTTTAAGATTGCAATAAGAATATGTAATGCCATATCCTCATAAGGATATGGAATATATAGATAAAGCTTGAGAACATGATCTAGCCTTTTTTATTAGCAGCGTATTCTCGACGAAAAAGTTGTCTCTGTATATTTTGGGTTAATCTTTCATTGGCATATTATGCAATAGCACTTGCAATCTCTGGCTTTGACATGACCTCAGAAGTTGAGGGACCCTCTTGTTTTGCAATAGGGAATTGATCTCCGTCATCTCTTTGAAACACATTCCCTCCCATTTTCAAATCAACATGCTTTGGAAAACTGCCTCCCTTGATAAAACCATAGGGTAAGATTTCTTGTTTCCCAAACATTTTGTAAGTTACACCGCGTTTTGTTTCTTTTGCTTTAAAAAATTTAAGAGGTATTGGTGTTCCAGAACCAATGATACCTGTCTCAAGAAACCTTGCTGTCGCTTTTTCTTTAATATAAACACCTTTTCTGATACGCTTTGTTTGAGCTGATGAGATGTCGGTAACTTGCTTTTCAGTAAAGCGTTCAACTTGTTTTGCTGAGGTGTTTAGAGCATTACGCAGAGCCCAATTAAGGCGTGATGCTTGAAGGCTTGTGAAGGTATCTTTTGCCTGTTGAAGATACTATTTTTGGTAGATGATTAACTTCAACGTCTAAGCCTTTTTAAGAGTAGGTGTTGATGATTGAGAGACCTTAGATGCTTTTGGTTTTTCGAGGGAGTTTTTTTAGTCACTGATTTCGTTGATGTTTGTACGGCTTCTTGTTCTATTTGCTTAATTTGTTCAACTACCTTGTCGGGCTTTATTTTTGTTTTAACATCAACAAAGGGTTTAGCAGCATTTGCACGCTTGAGACGAGCATAGACTTGATTAGAAAGCTCAACAAATGGATTATTGGGAGTTGAAATTTCAAAACGAACAGTGCTTTTATTGTCGCCAACAACACACGTTGGCTTAGTGATGACAGCTTTCATTATGGCTCCTTTTGAGTCATAATTAATGACATCATTAGTCGAATATTGATTTTTATTCTGTGAAAAATTGATTAGCCAAAACTAGCAAGAAAACAGGGCTTTCTAGCCACGCTTCAATTTGACATTTTGCTGAATTTTTGGGGATATTTTTGAATTTTAGACACAATAAAACTAATACAGTACCATCATTAAATACGATTTTTTACACTATGTCAACAAAAAAATCTATATTTTTTATTTTAAAATAGAATATTCTAAAATATTTTAGATTTTATAAATGATTGTGAAATTATTATAGGAGGGAAAGGTAATGACAGGTCCAGAAATATTAGATGCCATGTATATAGTATCAATGATAGTTATATCCCTCTTAACTATAGCGTTTTGTTTGCCTGCCGCCTTTTGATTTTCATTAATAGTTTGCGGATCATATGCAATTACACGCTTTTGCAAAAAAATCGAGAGTGAGAGATTTTTCCAGATTGATGAGCTAAATATTAAGCTCGTGACGGGCTGCTGTTGCCAAAAAAGCAGATCTTGTTAAACCTCTCTTTTGTGCACAATTATCAATTGCACGTAAAATCCCTCGTTCAATTGATATATTTGTGCGTATGACTTCTGAATCATTTTCAATAAAAGGAACTTGTATTAAAAAAGCTCCTTCTGACAAAGCTGTTTTGACAGATTCCCGTTGTATGACTTCTTCAAATTTTGAAGGAATAGGCATTCTATCTATATCTTCACAATAAAGCTGGAGTGCTTCTGTTGCATTTGCTATTAAATTTTCTTCCTCATCAGCAGCAGAAAAAAGTCCCTCAAAATCAGGAAACTGAACACCAAAAGCAGATTCTTCATCTTTATGAACAAGAGCAAAAAATCTTTTCATTCTTCTTCTCCTTCTTTTAACCAGCCTGCTTGTTGTGCGATAGAACGTGCTGTACCAATCGGAAGATTTTTTTAGGATGTGGAACGATAACAACCTTATCATCTTTTTTAAATTTATGATGAGAACCTTTTACTTTGATAAGTTCAAAGCCATCACGCTTTAATTTTGCAATGATTTTTCATCTGATGTCAGTTCTTTTTTAATGGCTAAAATGCTTATGAAGCGCATTAAGAACAATACGCAAAGAACTAACAAGATGTGTTAACAATTGATCTTCTATAACAAGATATTGTAATGCAGCATAAAGATTATACTGTCTATAGAGGTGTTGTGTTTCTTTGATAATCTCTTTCGTCTCTTCATAACAATGAGTTGCTCTTTCAATCCACCGTTTTGTGCCTCCTCATTTGATGAAGGAGTAAAGTTATCATAAATTGCATTAGGCAATCCTTTTGCACATAGGTAATTGTTTTTCACTTCAAGATATTTTTGCGCAGCATCATATTGGTCTTGATTGATTTTGCCTTGCAAATAAAGCCGCCCAACATAAGACCCAGCAAGCGGATTTTTAGCCTCTTCAATCGTCAAACCAAAGCGTTTAGCACGCATTTCAATTGCCAATTGATTAACAGGATCTTGACGTACTTTCACTTGTGAAATATGAGTATCTTTCTTTTTCATACATCCCCTAATCTGTGGGAGCCCACATG
>NZ_JBHIQP010000033.1:0-4658 GCF_042196625.1 Bartonella sp. AC535YNZD
TCTGAGACATCAATATGATCTGCAATTAAATACAGCGTTTGCGGCGTGTAAATATGAGAACGATTATTGCTTAAATCGAGAGTGTTTGCCGTCAATCTCACATCCCCCTCAGCAGACAACACATTCTCAACACTGATCTCTCCTGATACCGATGTCAATGTTGCGTTGCCATAGCCTATGACCTGATCATAATAGATGTCGTTGCCTGCAAAAATTTCAATATTGCCACCACTGGCAATCTGACCAACCTTCACCCCTTCTTTTGCTGTAATCAAAAGAAAGCCCTTTTCATCTAAAACAAGATCCCCTGAACCGCCCGTAGAAACGACACCTGTCATCAGTGTGCCTGCATCAAGGCTGCCAACCTTTAAAACAGCTTCTTCACCCGTCATCAGCGAAGAAAAGTCAACCGCCCCACCCTCAATATTTGCCTTGCCATAGGCTAAAAGTTGCCCAAAATGAACGGGAGCATTTGTTGCTGGTTGTGCTTGAATGGCAACATTTTGATGCGACAGAATTGTTTGAGAAACAGATAGCCTGTTATGAGAAACCAGGGTGATATCTCCTGCTCCATAAACACTTTCAGCGACAATCGCACCTTGACGGCTCTGGAGATCAACATCCCCTTGGGTGCCAAGAACAATAACACCAGCAGCACCCGTTGCCGCCATATCAACCCCACCGGCTAAAAAATGGGCTTGTATATCACCACCGGCATGCGCCTTGAGCTTCCCTTGCGCTAAAACAATCCCCTCAAGCTTCAAGTCTCCGCCCGCTTCAAGAGCCATATCAGCGCCTGACCCTAGCCCTGAAACTTGAAGTGTCTGGCGCGAAGACAGCTCCATATCGCCCCCAGAGGTTGCCTTACCGGCAATCGATAAAAGCCCATCCTGCGCCTCTATTTTCAAATGACCATCAGCACCAACCGTTTCTAACGTCACATCCTTATGGGCGGCAATATCAATATGCTTTTTCGAGGTGATGTGCTTTGCCAATACGCTCTGGCTTTTCGATTTGAGGACAACACCCCCATGACCAAAAACATTCTTCAACGAGATTTTCCCGTCAGCAGAAAGATGCAACTGCCCCGCATTGGCTGCCATATCATGGCGCATGCGAACCCCAACACCTTTTTCGGTTGCCACAAGTTTAATCTGATCCGCTTGTAGAGCCCCCAAAGCAGAACCATCTATCGCATATTCCGGTTTACCGGTAATATCGGTCAGTTCTTTCATTTCCCGTGAAGCATAATCAAAGTGACCCGTCCCTGCTGTCACACCAATTTCTCTGCCCGCAACAGCTCCTTCAAAATGCACTGTGCGTGAGACAATATCGACAATATCAACCGCCCCTTGGCCTGAGAAAAAATTGGCTCCCTTGGCGCCAAAGGTGATGTCCCCACCTCGCACCTCAAAGCCTTTCAAAAAACCACTCGCATCAATTTCGGGAACACCTGTGGTTAAAGTCGCATGGGGCGTATTGATAAAGCCACAACCATCACAGCTTATCCCATTGGGATTGGCTATAATCACATCGGCTGGGCTCCCAAAAACCTCTCCTGGACCATGAAGCGCACTGCGCTTGCTGCTGGTTACTTCATTTAAAATCACTTTCGCCGAACCCGTGAGGCGCAAATGCGGATTGCCCGGCATAATGCCCCCCAACTGCGATTGCCCCACTTCTTGTGCATGATTGTTCCAAATCACACCTGCATTGCCAATATTAAAATCGTAATATTTATTGTGTGATAAGCCCTTGCCATTGGGGGTAACAATATCAATCGAGGGAACCCCATTGGGCGCTGCCACTATATCTGGACGATGGGCGGCATTCGCGTTAGGATCCACAGTAATTTGCGCCTGTAACGCTGAAGATGCGAATAAACAAGAAAAACCAAGTCCCCCAAATAAAACCTTTTTGAGCATCGTACTGGAGACTAAAACACCTAATAAAGCTGCTCTTTCTGCTCTCTTTTCATATCTCATACTTTAACTCCCCAATAAAAAATGCTTAAAGTTCCATTGTTAATGTCATAAAAAATGTTCCTGATTTTTTGTGCTTAACTGTGCTCCAAAAAATACTGGAATAACTGGCATCAAGAGAGACCATGCCTCCCGCAAGCTTGACACCTGCTGTCCAACCGGCAAGCTGGTCACTCTTAATCCCATAAAAAACTTGCGAAAACACACGCCCATAATCCAAACCAACATAAGGGCGAAGTTCACCAAAAACCTTTTTGAAGGTCGCGTGATTGCTCCACGGAATGGTGCGTAGCAACAAATCATTCCGGCTAAAAAAACCGTTATTGCCAAAAAGCAAACTCTCACGCGTGCCACGAACATTGGAAGCGCCCCCCAACGAAATCTGTTCAGCACCCAATAAATTATGTGGTGAATATTGACCACTCAAAAGATTGCTCAGTATAAAGTCCAAGCCCCCTACCTTAAAAGGCGTCATGACACTAAGCGTACCAGTAAATTTGGCAAATTGTGGCTCCGCATCCCCTGCCCCTGGCGCATGTTTCTTTACTGAATGAAACAAAGGGAGCCCTTGCAAATAACTCACATCAAAGGTCCAGGTCCCCCCCAACATCTGGCGCGAATGCGAAATGCCAAAATTGGCGACGCTATATTGACGGCTGCCCACTTCAATCTTATTACCAAGGAGGTAATTGTTGGTTCTTTTATAAGAAAGACCCAAATTCAAAGTTGTAAGGGAAACACTATCACGGTAAAGAACCCTGCTTGTACTGGCGTGCAACTCACTGGAATCCCCCGTCGTCTCAATATCGGTAAAATTGCCAGGGATTATGCTTTGGTAATTATAAACAGTGCCATTCAATCCAAAGGTCCAATAACCATACGGAATACTCACACTCGCTGAAATGTTATTACTATGTCCTTCTTGCTTGCTCCCACCCCAATAATCGGGCTCACTGCGTTGATAGTTAAAATCCCACGCATCATTCATCCCTAAAATATTTTCTACCCTCAAGCCCGCACTATAACGCGCATAACCCGTGGAAGATTGTCCCATATTGTCATGAGAAACAGTAACCTTGAACGTTTTATCGGGATGATTGTTAATATTGACAATGGTGCTCCCTTCCTCACGCCCTGGAAGAAGTTCGCTTTGAGCGTGCGCTGAACTCAAACGGTTGATCTGATCAAGCCCCTGTTCAATATCGCGCATGTTCAAAACATGACCTTGAAGCCCAGGAAAAGCACTCCATACAACATTATTATAACGAGATGCCGGTGAACCATTATAGTAAATCTCTGAGAGCTTGCCCTCAACGACAACAAATTTGAGCGTCTTGCTGTTTTTGATATCTTGATCAGGAATGTAAAAACGCGCCGTTACATAGCCTTGATCCAAATAAACTTTGGTTAACTGCTTGATTAAAAGCTGGATATCAAAAAGACCAATACATCTTCCAACATAAGGCTCTGTTACGGCTGATATAAAGCGTTTTTTGACATGATGCACTCCCTCAACAACAACAGCATGAATGGGAAAACATTGCTTCCCACCCAAAAGCATTTCTGGATTTTGCTCTGAAGGCGTCTTGATCCTTTTAGGCGTTAAAGACTGTAATTTCTCAATTCTTTCTAATTGCTGCTTTTCTGAATACCCGCGAGAAAAATTATCGGTTGGGGAATGAAAAATAGCTGAGGAGCGCGCATAAACATTTACACCACTAAACAAGCCAAAGAAAACAACAATGGCACGAAAAATTCTCAAAAGAGAACTTTGGCGTAAAAATACACAAAACAATACAGACTGCCCCCGCTTTGCATTATTCATGAAGCACTCTTTAAAAGAACTTCATGGAACCTCTAACAAGTCCACTCAAAACAGCCACTGCCCTATAACGCTTTTAACAAAAGCACATGCCTCTGTGACCAAAGAAAAATGGCACCCAAAACCACTTTATTTTAACTGCTGAAGATCTCTCCCCCACATTTCTATGGAAAAACCTCTAAACAAAACTGTTTAGCCTGTCAATGGTTAATACATTAATATCCCCATAAATATAAAGGATAAATTTGCTCAACCATATCCCCTTGCATTCATAGAGTGAACCTTCAAAGGACGCCTAATCTATGAGTTTCGAATGGTTTTGAAGGTTTGAGAAACCTTCAAAACCTATCTATAAAATGCGTGGTAAAATGTATCAAAACACTCATTCTGATATCTTAAAGCACATAGTGCATTTGTCTTTTTTCCATAAAATAAACAGCAAACTTCACTACTTTGTTGATCTTATTCCATGTCATGGGCTGTGGATAAACAACCTTTAAAAACCCTTTTTGAAAAAAAGAGCGGCTTTTTTAGCATTTTTCTACATTTTTTCTCAATTCGTTCAAAATGCATTTAATTGAATTCGTTTTGATTTTTTTGATGATTATTAATCATATCATAAGGCAAGGGATTTTTATTACAATATGCTGCAATCTATTAAGTCTGATAATGAATACGTCACTTTACGCTCTCTCTTAGAATATTATCGTCAACGAGCAAAATCACCCCGTGAATTAGGAACCATGTTTGAAAACCTTGTCATGGCTCATTTGACAAACGACCCGCTTCAAAAGCAAGAATACGAAAAGGTTCAGACTTATTTGGAATGGGCTAAGGAGCATGATGAAGATGGA
>NZ_JBHIQP010000034.1:0-4161 GCF_042196625.1 Bartonella sp. AC535YNZD
ATGAATCTGAATTTATCAAGGTTCACGATAACAGCATCATTCGGGGCAAAAAACGTCTGTACATGACAGCAACGCCTAAGATCTTTAGTGACAAGCTGAAAAGAAATGCTTTCTTATCCAATAACGTTTTGGTGTCCATGGATAATGAAAAACTCTATGGCAAACAACTTTACACTTACAACTTTTCACGTGCTTTAGAGGATAAGCTGTTAGCACCTTGTAAAGTTATCATATTAGTTGTCAATGAAAAAGAAGTAAGCCAATCCATTCAACATCTTATTACCGATAAGAATTATGAACTTATTCTTGACGATAGGACCAAGATTAATGGCTGTTATAGAGCCCTTACCAAAATGGATCTGAAACTTGATCTTAAAGATGACCCCAAACCCATGCGTAGAGCTTTAGCTTTTTGCAAAGATATTGAGACTTCTAAACGCATATGCAAGAGATTCAAAAAAGAAAAAGTGCAAGAATCTTTGCGCGCTCTTCATAAGAACTATAAAGATACTCCTCCTCTTAACTGTACCCTTGCACATATTGATGGAACCTTTAGTGCTAAAGAGCGTACAAAACAACTTGATTGGTTAAAGGAAGATGCGGGGGAAAATACGTGTCGTGTTCTCACCAATGTAAGATGTCTTTCTGAAGGTGTGGATGTTCCTGCTCTTGATGCTGTTCTATTTTTACACCCGCGCAAAAGTCAAATTGAGATTATTCAAGCGATAGGACGTGTAATGCGTCGAGCAGAGGGTAAAAAAAGAGGCTATATCATTCTACCCATTGGGATACCCGCTGACATTCCGCCGGAAATAGCCTTAGAAAACAACAAAAAGTATAATGTTATCTGGCAAGTTCTCAATGCTTTACGTGCCCATGATGACAACTTTAATAAAATAATTCACCATATGCACAAAAAACAAGACGTAAGCGATACTCTTGAAATCGTTGCTGCTTCTCAAGAACTTGCGTTAGAAGATACGACCACGGTTATTGATGATTTACCTATACGCTCAAAATTAGAGTATTCAGGGCTTAATATTGGGTTAGCAACTTACGAATCCTCTCACACATGTGAAGAACAGGGAGAACTCTCCCTTTTTTCTAAAAGTGAAGATGCCATTAGAACTGCTATTGTCAATAGATATTACGACCCTAGCTATTGGAAGAAATGGGCAATAAATGTTGGTGATCTTGCTCAAACCCATATTACACGCTTAACTGAGGTTTTAACAAAATCAGAAACTGAAACACGGCAGGTGTTTAATGATTTTATGACCGAATTGCGGAGCAATTTAAACACAACTATCTCCGAACAAAATGCAATTGAAATGCTTGCGCAACATCTTGTAACGCGTCCAGTCTTTAATGCTTTATTTGAAGGGCATAAGTTTGTTCAGGAGAATCCCGTATCTTGTGCCTTACAACGTGTACTTAATACCCTTGATCAAGTTACTCCTGAAGAATCTCAAGCTCTCAAAAATATTTCTAGGAGTGTACAATTTTACACGCGTGGATTTACCACTCTTGAAGCACAACAAAGCTTAATTGTAGAGCTTTATAATGAATTTTTCCGTTATGCTTTTCCGCGTACAGTAGAAAAATTAGGAATTGTTTATACCCCCATTGAAGTTGTTGATTTTATCATTCATTCTGTTGATGATGTTTTACGCAATGAATTTGGAAAAAGTCTAGGATCACGAGGTGTCTCCATTCTTGACCCTTTTACGGGTACTGGGACCTTTATCACACGGCTATTACAATCCAATCTCATCAAACCAGAGGATATGGAATATAAATACCGTTATGATATCCACGCAAATGAGATTGTCTTGCTAGCCTATTACATAGCAGCCATTAATATTGAAGCAACTTATCATGGTCTTATGAAAGGAAATTATATCCCTTTCAAGCATATTGGTCTGACTGATACGTTTCAAATAATTGAAGAGAAGAGTTTGTTGCAAAAATTATTTAAAGAAAACAGTGAATATTTAGAGCATCAAAAGAAACTAAATATCAAAGTTATCTTTGGTAACCCTCCTTATTCGATAGGACAAAAAAGCGAAAACGACAATGCAAAGAACACTCCCTATCCCATATTGAATGATCGTATTGGTGACACTTATGCCGCTCATTCAAAAGCAAGTCTTATGCAGGCGCTTTATGATAGTTACATCCGCGCCATTCGCTGGGCAAGTGACCGTATAAAAGACTGTGGTGTTATTGGTTTTGTTACAAATGCAGGGTTTGTAGATACTAAATCTATGGATGGCTTGCGAAAGTGCCTTGTTGAAGAATTTAGCAGCCTTTATATTTTCCATTTACGGGGCAATCAACGAACGTCTGGAGAACTTTCGCGAAAAGAAGGCGGCAAGATTTTTGGTTCTGGATCACGAGCTCCTATAGCTATCTCTATTCTCGTAAAAAATCCAAATGCACAGCAGCATGGTAAGATATATTTCCGTGATATTGGAGATTATCTCAATAGAGAAGAAAAGCTTAAGACAATTAAAAAATTTGGTAGCATTAATGGTATTACACGGAGTAAACAAGGTTGGCAAATAATTACACCGGATAGGCATAATGATTGGATAAATCAACGTGATGACAGTTTCAAGACATTTCTAGCTTTAGGTGTTAAGAAAGGTCATGATACAAAGCTTTTTGAAACTTATTCCTGTGGCGTTCTAACCAGTCGTGATGCGTGGGCATACAACTCAAGTCGTAATGCTTTATCAAAAAACATGTACAACATGATTAACTTCTATAATAGCGAAGTGGAGCGCTTTAACGAAGCTTATGGACATGTTGATCGCAAAATACGTGAAAAGGCTATAGACAATTTCGTTAACGCTGATGCTACAAAGATCAGTTGGAGTAGTACTCTTAAACGAGAATTTATAAGAGAAAAATTATTTGAGTTCGAGGAGACGTGCTTTATTCAAAGTATTTATCGCCCTTTTACAAAACAATGGCTCTATTATAATCGTGCTTTCAACGATAGAGTTTCCATAATGCCATGTATATTTCCTATAGGAAAATCAGTTGAAAATAAAATGATACAACTTACAGGCATAGGAGCAAAAAAAAACTTTTCTGTTCTTATGATTAAAGCTGTGTCTGATTATCAGGTGATAGAAAACGGTCAATGCTTTCCGCAATATCTTTATGAAGATATTGTATCCTTAAAAGAGAAAAGTGAAAAGCAATCCCATTTATTTACAAACTCTATAGAGGAAAACAAAACAGCTGGTTTACAACGCCGTGATGCCATTACGGATGAAGGATTAGCACATTTTAAAGCCGCTTATCCTAATGAAACTATCACTAAAGATGATCTATTTTATTATGTTTACGGGATTTTGCATTCAGAAGATTACCGCACCCGTTATGCTGATAACCTCTCTAAAGAATTGCCTCGTATCCCTTGTGTAAAGAGCACTGAAGATTTTTGGAAATTTGTAACTGCAGGGCGTGAACTGGGGCATTTGCATATGAACTATGAAACTGTAGAACCTTATCCTGTAACCTTTAAAAAAGGTGATCCAAAACTCACTGATATCCCTAATCCTGAAAAATTCTATTATGTTACAGAAATGAATTTTTTTGGGAATAGTAAAGTAAAAGATAAATCGACAGTTTTTTACAACAGCAATGTCACAATGACAGATATCCCTCTTGAAGCTTATGAATATATCGTCAATGGTAAACCCGCTCTTGAATGGGTTATGGAACGGCAATGTGTAAAGACTGATAAAAAGAGCGGCATTGTTAATGATGCCAATCGCTATGCTGTTGAAACCGTTGGAAACCCTGCTTATCCTTTGGAGTTGTTTCAAAGGGTTATTACCGTAAGTTTAGAAACAATGAAAATCGTTAAGAACTTACCAAATTTGGTATTAAGAGAAACTGAATAACTTATAAAGCATGCTCATATGATAGGCATGCTAAATTCACAAGGGGTATAGAGCTTATAACTATAATCTATACCTCTCTTGTTAAGTTGATTACCTACCATCTTAAAGGGAGTGTTTATATGCGTTATTCTAAAAAGAAGAAACTTGCACTTTTAGATACTCTTATTTGGATTGCCTTTAAGAGATTATATCGTAATTTAAAATGATAGCTTTATCCTTTTCAAAAGCTTTGTTTAAAGAG
>NZ_JBHIQP010000035.1:0-3746 GCF_042196625.1 Bartonella sp. AC535YNZD
GGTTTCTCAAAAACAATGGAGCTGTTATCGAGATTAAGCACAGAAACATCAGAACGAGATCTTTGAGCGATATCAAGGAGATTGCCATCATCATCTTTTTCATTTTTGCTGATTTTCAACGTCCATGTTGTATCGTTTTTCAGATCAAAGCGTGTTTGCCCATTTTCGTCATTTCTTACACCGCCTTGTAAGACAGAATGATCTGCGGTTAAAGTAAACATTCCAACAGGCTTTGTCTTCTGCTTTATGTTTTTGAATAACGTATCTGCAAGGATTTTTGAATTTTTGAGATTAATTTTCCCCATTGATTCCTCGGTATATATTCCAATACCATTTTCAACGATCAGATTTGTATTGGTCAAATTAACTTCACCGTTTTGCCAATCTTGTGGAGTACGACTACTTAGGCCCTTTAAATTATTTTGAGACAAATCTGCAAATAACGTATTTTTAGTCAAATCTGGAAAATTGTTAACCAAATCTGAAAAATTGTTAGTCAAATCTGCAAAATTCACCCCAGCAACCCCTGCTGTTGCAGAAGTATTTGCGAGATCAATATGTCCATTGCTCTCTACCGATAGTGCAACTATTGTTGCATCTATTTTGTTTTTAGCGTCATTGACCATCTTAATCGTGCTATTCTTGGATGCGACAAGTCCAAAATCAACTTTTCCAATCGTTGTTTTTCCGTTTAATTCAATGACGCTATTTTCAGTAGCAAATGCACCTGAGCCAGGCAGTTTGAAGATTTCCTCATCGATTTCAATAATTATTTTACGTCCTTTTATCGTTAATTCTTCGCTTGTGATTTTTCCTCCGCTCCGTGCATTAAGACCTGTGGGAATATTCGTAATTGTTGTTTTTCCGTTTAATTCAATGACGCTGTTTGGGCCCTCAGCTAATGCGCCTGTAGCTGAATCTTCGCCATTTTTTGTGAGTACAACATCTTTAACATTAATATATCCACCCAAAATTGCATATAATGAATTATTACTCCCAGTAACAGTTCCTCCTGTCATGAAAATTTTTGATTGCTCACCAATGGCATTCAGCGCATTATACTCAGATGAAATGATTTTCGCACCATTGTTTAAAGTAATGCTACTGCCGTTTTGAGCAATTATTGCTTCTCTTTTTGCCTCAAAAGATCCGCCGGTAATTGTTATTTGAGATTTGTTATCTGCTAAGATGCTGTTTTTTGCTTTCGTGACGGTTACATTATTTAAAGTGACAATACTTCCTTTGTCAGCACTTATTCCTTTATCCATAAGAAAGTCATCATTTCCGCTTGATATTTTCACATCTTTCAGCGTGTTTTCTTTGCTGGTGGTGTTAAGAAATGATGCACCTACTGCTTTGTCTCCTGTGACCTCAATCGATCCTCCGGTCATTTTGATTGTCGCATCATCACTTTCGGCTTTAACACCGATCGAAGCATTTTTAATTGTTGTGTTACCATTTAATTCAATAGTGCTGTGACCTCTTGCAAACGCACCGAATCTTGTTCCTTTACCATCTGCTGTGAGTACAACATCTTTAACATTAATATATCCACCAGCTTTTGTGTATAATACACTATTGCTCCCAGTAACAGCTCCCCCTGTCATAAAAATTTTTGATTGCTCATCAATGGCATTGAGCCCATCACCGTTAAGTGATGTGATTTTTGCCTTATTGTTTAAAGTAATGATACTACCGTTTCGAGCATTGATTGCTGTTTCTTTTGCCTCAAAAGATCCACCGATAACTGTTATTTGAGTTTGGTTATCTGCAAAGATGTTGTTTTTTGCTTTTTTAACAGTTATATTTTTTAAAGTGAGTTTACTTTTTTTTTCAGCTCTTATTGCGTTATAGGGTTCGCTGTTTTCACTTGTTATTGTGACATTTTCCATATTTCCGTTACCAGCATTTAGCTGAATAGCGGTTTTATCAACGTTGATAGAACCTCCTGTCATTTTGAATGTAGCGTTATCCGATATATTAACGCCGTATTCATAGGAAGATTTAGTTCCAAGTGGAGCACCAATGATGGTATTGTCCGATAATTCAATCAAACTATCGGATCCTTTAACGGTGACAACGGTTGTAACAGATGGTGGTGTTGGAGAGGTACTCCCCAGCTTTAAATTCTTGCCGATGATTTTTCCACCCGTTTCTGCCCAAATATTATCGTAGCTTTTTTTAGAGACTTCCATTTTTTTTCCATCAGAAACTTTAAGTTCTTCCGCTTGTGTTTTGTGGTAGGTCCCAAATAATAGAATTGCTGCAATTGCTGTATACGATAAAAGAGACTTTTTAGACATTTATGTTCTCCTCACTTAAATTAAGCTACAAATATTTTTCCTGTTTTCCATATCTCCACTTGTTATAAGAAGAACAAACAATATAAGAAAATAAATAATGGTCTATAAAAAACATTCTTCCTGATCACTATTTTATAATTTACTTATAGTCAAATTAAAAAATATAATAATTAATGTATATATTTACATTTAAGTCATATTATATTTATAGTTTTATTTATTACGTATTAAATATATAATTAAAAATATTAAAAATGATATTTAAGGACAATATTATAAGCAAATGATCGTTGTTTGTTTGTACTTTTTTAAGGGTATCACAGTACTGTCATATATTTTGATGCATTAAGGAGAATAAAGGGGGGACAGCATCGTTGGGAACAGCCGTCAGCAAAAATTAAAAAAGTTTATTTAATTTTAGATCTGAGGTGTTTTATACTGGATGTAATGTGTTTTATAAATATGCTAAAGAGCACTGATTGATGCTTTTATAAATCTTAGTTTCTTCTTGAGTATTTTGATAAAGTGGTTGATGTCTTTGTTTTTTTGGTGTATTTAATTAAGTTATCTGCGTAAAGAAATATTTTGCAGTATGTTTCCTGTGTAAAGAGGAAAATAATAGTAGCTTGTGCTTTTTATCTACTTACGACAGTAAAACTTTACATTTTCTTTTTGCTTTGAGAAAAAGGGGGAGGGGATTTTATGAAGCAAGCGCGATTTATCAATAAATACATATAAGGTGTTTTTTCTGAAAGTTTTACTTTCACTTGGAGATGAAGCGCTTTGCGACATTTTTGTTTATGAGAGATAAATGCCATTCAATATCTAAGACAGCGTAAGGGGCAGATTTCTCAAAATCACTGAATTTATTCTCACCCTTAAGCATAACCACCCGCTTTAGTGCATATTTTCATTCTTTTGCGCAAAGACTGCTACACGCATTTCACACTCCCCAATTCCAGCAAATTGGCAAGACCTTCCACAGCTTTCTTTTCAGGATTATAACGAAAGCGCTTTTTTGCCTGTGTACGAGCAGCTACTTCAATCTGGTATGCATCAAAAACAATACCTAGCTTTGTCAATCAATAAATCTTGATGGAGATGATCTTGGGAGGATAAAAAACAAAAGCTATTCGAACGATCTTTTTATGAAAGGGTGTCAAGAATAAAAAAAGGCAGCGTATTGTGCTGCCTTTTTTGATGAAGTGTACAGAAATAACAATATACCTGTTGTTATAAAGTTTTGCCTCAAAACTGATAGCGTATTCCTCCTGAAAAATTTGCACCACTTATACCAGTTTTCTGAAGCTTTTGTTGATAGCTTACATCACCATGAAGGGAGAAATTGTGAGACAGTTGCGCATTAATGCCAACGCCGCCTTCAATTGCAGGTCCCATAGGATCAAGGTCAAAATCTCTGCCAATCCGGATGGTACCATCATC
>NZ_JBHIQP010000036.1:0-3476 GCF_042196625.1 Bartonella sp. AC535YNZD
GAGGAAAGCTATAAGAGTGTAGCGGAAGCACTTTCTGATATTAGTAGTTCTGTCACGAATGTTCATCATGATGTGACCAATGTAGTCAGTGATAGCCTTGTCAAGCAGGATGAGAAGACGAAAATTATCACTATTGGTAAAGAAGTAGAAGGCACTGAAATAAGTCTTCTGGATGACAAGGGCAAAGAGCGGACACTTTCAGGTGTTAAGGCAGCAACGAAGAATAATGAAGCGGTTAACAAGGGTCAGCTTGATGCAAGTCTGAAAGATCTTTCTACCAGCCTTCAGTCTGATGACTCGGCTGTTGTTCATTACGATAAAAAAGAGGGTGAGAATGGCGGCATTGATTACATGAGTGTGACTTTAGGTAAAGGTAAGGATGCAGGACCAGTTGCACTTCATAATGTAGCGGATGGTACCATTGCTGAAAATTCACATGATGCGATTAATGGTAGTCAGATCAACACGATTTCTCAGAATGTAGCTAAATTCCTTGGCGGCGATGCGGCATTTAAAGACGGTAGCTTTACCAACCCTACTTACAACTTATCTCGCGTTTCTGAAGATGGCGAGGTAACACAAAAAGCCTTTACCAATGTTGGTTTAGCATTTGAGGGACTTGATGCAAATATCAAAAATGTGAATCAGCGTATTAAGGAAGTCTCAGAAGGAGTTGCACAAGATTCTTTATCATGGAGCGAGGGTGAAAAATCCTTTGTAGCCTTGCATGGAGGAAAAGACGGTGCAAAGACAAATAGCAAGATTAAGTTCCTTGCGGCAGGAGATATTACGAAAGAATCTACAGATGCAGTAAATGGCTCCCAACTTTATTCCTTAGGAAAAGATCTTGCATCGTACTTAAACGGTGATGCTAAGTATGAGAAAGATCAATGGTTGTTGCCTAGATTTAAAGTTACACACCTTAAAGAAGATGGCACATCAGAAGAAGCTGAGTACGATAGTGTTTCAGAAGCTCTTTCAGGTGTTGGTAATTCTTTCACGAATGTGGTTAAAGACTTTAATGACAAAGTCACGAATATCACAGAATCTGTCCAAGGCGATGCGCTGTTGTGGAATAAGGACGCAGAGGCGTTTGTAGCCAAGCATGGAGAGAAGGAAAGCAAGACGAACAGCAAGATAACGTCGCTTGCAAATGGGGATATCACTAAAGACTCAAGCGATGCTGTAACAGGAAATCAGCTATATGCTCTAGGTAACAGTGTTGCAAAGTCTTTAGGTGGTGATGCTAGTTATGCAGGTGGCGCTTGGACGGCTCCAAGTTTCAAAGTTAAGATCGTTAATGAGGATGGTACTAAAGTTGAAGAGAAGAAGTATGATACTGTATCGGAAGCATTTGCTGGTGTAGGAACATCTTTTGAGAATCTTCAAAAAGAGTTTACTCAAAACAACACGGAGGTTACTGAAAATATTAAGCAGAATGCGTTGTTGTGGAGTGATTCTGAAAAGGCGTTTGTAGCAACGCATGGAGAGGGTGATGAGAAAGGCAACAGTAAAATTAAGTTTCTTTCCAATGGAGAGGTTTCTGCAAGCTCAAGTGAAGCGGTCAATGGTTCTCAGCTTTTTGCGACTAATCAAAATGTAAGCAGTGTATCTAACAATCTTGAAACAACAGCTACGAATATAGCTAAATCCTTTGGCGGTGGCGCTGAATATAAAGAAGGTCAATGGAATGCTCCAAGCTTCAAAGTTAAGATCGTCAAAGAAGATGGCAGTGCTGTTGAAGAGCAAAGTTATGATGATGTTGCTAAAGCATTTGCTGGTGTAGGCGCTTCATTCACGAATATTCACAAAGAGCTTAAGAATGAGATTAATAAAGTTGTAGGAGATAGTCTTGTTAAGTTTGATGATACGACAAATGTAATCAAGCTTGGTGGTGAAAAAGAAGGTGCGAGCATCAGTATTGCGGATAAGGAAAGCCAAGATAGAATACTTTCAGGTGTTAAGACAGCGACAAGGGATAATGAAGCGGTTAACAAGGGTCAGCTTGATGAAAGTTTAAAGGATCTTTCTACCAGTCTTCAGTCTGATGAATCGGCTGTTGTTCACTATGATAAACAAGGTGATGATAATAGCAGCACTAATTATGCGAGTGTGACTTTGGGTAAAGGTAAGGGTTCTGCAACTGTTGGTTTGCATAATGTTGCCGAAGGTCAGATTAGTGAGAATTCGCATGATGCGGTTAATGGCGGTCAGGTTTCTAAGGTTTCTCAGGATATTGCGAAATACTTAGGTGGAGGTACAAGCTTTAAAGATGGTACTTTCACGGGTCCAACCTATAAATTATCCAGTGTTGATGCAAAAGGCGAGGTAGTAGAAAAATCTTATGGTGATGTTGGTTTAGCCATTGAAGGTATTGATACGAATTTCAAGAATGTGAATAACAACCTAACGAATAAGTTTAATGAACTTACTGAAAATATCACGAATATTACTCAGGAAGTTCAAGGCGATGCGCTGTTGTGGGATAAGGACGCAGAAGCGTTTGTAGCGACGCATGGGGACAATAAAGAGAACAGCAAGCTCACATCACTTGCAGCTGGCTCTATAGTATCAGGCTCGAGTGATGCGATTACGGGTGGACAGATTTATGATCTGCAAAAAAAGTTTGCTGGCTATTTTGGTGGAGGTGCTGGTTATAATGAGAAAGGCGAATGGCAAGATCCGGATTTCCAAATTCAGACTTTCAGCAATGATGGTACGAAAGGAGATAAGAAGAGCAGTAATAATGTTGCAGGTGCGTTTAATGACATTAATGACAGCATGAGCACTATCAACGCTCGTATTAAGGAAGTTTCAGAAGGAGTTGCACAAGATTCTTTATCATGGAGCAAGGCTGAAGGTGCTTTTGTCGCCTTGCATGGAGAAAAAGATAGTGAGAAGATGAACAGCAAAATCACATCACTTGCAAATGGTGATATTACTGCTAGCTCAAGCGATGCTGTAGCAGGAAATCAGCTATATTCTCTAGGTAACAGTGTTGCAAAGTCTTTAGGTGGTGATGCTAGTTATGCAGGTGGCGCTTGGACGGCTCCAAGTTTCAAAGTTAAGATCGTTAATGAGGATGGTACTAAAGTTGAAGAGAAGAAGTATGATACTGTATCGGAAGCATTTGCTGGTGTAGGAACATCTTTTGAGAATCTTCAAAAAGAGTTTACTCAAAACAACACGGAGGTTACTGAAAATATTAAGCAGAATGCGTTGTTGTGGAGTGATTCTGAAAAGGCGTTTGTAGCAACGCATGGAGAGGGTGATGAGAAAGGCAACAGTAAAATTAAGTTTCTTTCCAATGGAGAGATTTCTGCAAGCTCAAGTGAAGCGGTCAATGGTTCTCAGCTTTTTGATACGAATAAGACAGTTGCAACTTATTTAGGTGGTGGCGCTGAATATAAGGAAGGTCAATGGAGTGCTCCAAGCTTCAAAGTTAAGATCGTCAAAGAAGATGGCAGTGCCGTTGA
>NZ_JBHIQP010000037.1:0-3268 GCF_042196625.1 Bartonella sp. AC535YNZD
AGGCGTTGCTGTCATGTACAGACGTTTTTTGCCCCGAATGATGCTGTTATCGTGAACCTTGATAAATTCAGATTCATTGTCTTCACTTCCCAATGAAGCCCCAGTTGTTCTATGCGCTTCATCACAGATGATCAGATCAAATTCGGGTAAACCATGCTCTTTTTGTGCATCCGAAATCACTTGGATTGAATGGTAAGTTGAAAAGACCACCGTCATTGCGTCTACTAGGTTTCCACGCGCTTCTTTGGCAAGGGCTTGGGCATCCGTGGTAGCAGGGAGAACAAGATCTGATGTTTCCATGCCAACAATATCATCTTGGTTTTTACGACGCTTGCCTACTTTCGTATCCGAACACACCGCAAAGGAACGCAACGGGATTTGTGCATCGGCTGTCCATTCACGGATTGTTTGCGAGACTAAAGCAAGAGAAGGAACCAGAAACAACACACGCTTGCCTTTTCCTGCTATCTGTTCTGCTATCTTCAAACTGGTGAAAGTTTTGCCCGTTCCACATGCCATAATGAGCTTGCCACGGTCTGCTTCTTTTAAACCTTCACAGACTTTCTTGATGGCTTCCTCTTGATGGGGACGAGGCTCTTTTGTTGACTTAAGAACCACTTCTTTTTTTGTTGCAAATATTTGCCAATCTATCCGACTGTTTTCCATATGACGAAGGTCAATACGATAAACTGGTATCGCTTGTCCTTTAATCATGGCATTCACATTGTCACTTAATTCCATTTGCGTGCTGTCAACGAGAAGACGATATTTAAAGATGTCTTTTCCAGATGCCGCGATAAAGCTATCAATATCCTTTTTACTGATCTGATGGTCTGCTTTATAACACTTACATTGAATAGCGATATAACCCTCTTGATTGCGAAGCTTAGCGACCAGATCAATGCCGATATCATTTTTATTCCAACCTTCATGCTCTTGCGCCCATTCATAATAGGTTTCTACCTTTTCGTAGCGTCCATAATGGAGAGGGTCTTTCGTCAAATAAGCTATGACAAGGTTTTCAAACAATGTTCCTAATTCACGGAGTGATTTAGCTTGTTGACGATAATATTCCAACAGAGAGCGTAAAGTGACGTGTTCATTATCAGAATGATGAGAGCGAAGCATAAAGAATAAACTCCATAACTATCTACGATACAGATTAATTTTCTTCAAAAGAATCGAAATGAAGCTTATTAAATCCATTTTGAGTAAATGGTGAAAAAAATGTAGAAAAATGCGAAAAAAGCCGCTCTTTTTTTCAAAAAGGGTTTTTAAAGGTTGTTTATCCACAGCCCATGACATGAGATAAGATCAGCAAAGTAGTGAAATCTGCTATTCATTTCACGGGTTAATCAAGATAAATGTACTATGGGCTTTAAAATATCAGAATGAGTATTTTGATAGGTTTTATTACGAATTTTGCTTATAGGTTTTGAAGGTGTAAAAACCGTCAAAACCCCTTCAAAACGTATATTATTAGTTGAATTTATAGGTTGTGTTATCAATATGAGTTGTTTTTTTAAGATCTGTAAAATCTTAACTTATTGAAATATAACGTTTTTAATTTTTATCATTTTTTTATCTAAAAGGGGCAACCGTCAAAACTCAAAACCCCTTCAAAACCTATAGAGGTTGTGTTTTGGATATCTTTAGACACAAGATTTAAAAGAACCTCTTTATGTCTCTTCTTTTAAAAATTATAAAACAAAAACCCTCAAAGATACTTCGTAAATCCTTTGTTGGTACGATAAGATCTTTGAAGGTTTTAAGGATAACAAAAGATTACAATGACTTCATTGTTTGATGCTGTTGTTTTTAACGAAAGGATGCCATTCATAGCGTATGGTAGGGTGACCGCCTTGTGAGCTCTTGTCTCCAGAGATTTCACGTATATAGTTACAACAGCATAAAAGCTCTAAAGCTTGCTTAACGGCTTCATTATCTTTGAAACATTTCCAATCACGTTTATAAATATCCCTTGTTGTAAAAACATCGGGTAAACAATCACAACGTTCGACAATTAATTTTGCCCCCTCTGTTGCTAAGCTATCCGCCGCCGCATAAAGCCTTTTGACATGACTTAACAAATATTTTTCCCATCGCAAGGCTGTTTGAAGAGCATCTTTATTGATTTCAAAACGCCCCCCCTCAATCAGTTCAAAAATCAACGCAAGGGTTGGTATGGTTTGATTCATTTTCAAAAGATGTGCTTTTAAACTTGATGAGAAATGACCATTCTTTATTCTTTTCTGAAAATCTTCCCACCATTCACGAAACATTTCTTAGGCTTCGGCAGAAAAGCGTATGGTTATCGGATATTTTGGTGATCCAAACAGTTTATCATAAAGAGAACGAAAAACCCCTTGATAACTTTCCCATGCCTTTTGATTGGGAGGTCTATCAACCCATAACTGCTCTTGTCGTTCATCGGGAAAGATCAGCATTTGAAACCGTTGCATAAGACCATCATCGTTTATTCCACGGTGCATGTCTTGAATAATGGGAATAATACGTGCAGGTTGAATACCCCCTATAATAGAGACAGCAGCCAAAGCACAGAGAGCAGAGATAGCAATAAAATCCATAGGGGCTTGTTGGCTATCCGCAACGTCATAAACATAGTTCATTAATGGCGTTGGCAACTGTAATAAGCTAAAAGGCTCGACGGGTAAGAGAGTATATTCAAGTGGTTTTAATTCCCCCCAACCATTTTGTTGCAATGCTTGCTTATAAGGAATGGCTTCTAAACAAGTCTTATCATTTAAAGAGCCATTATCGTTATCATTTAAAGGAGTATTATTCTCTAAAATATTTTTATTATTTTGTATCATGTTATTTACCTTAGAAAATAGAGGAGATCGTTAAAATATGCATTATGCGGGGTTTGCCTCATAAGGACCTCAAAGGCTTGGCTATAAGCACGCGTAGCAAAGGTAAAATCAGCTAAAGTCTTTTTTGATTGGTTGGCTTCCATATTTATATCACGATATGGGCTGGGATCGTTGGGGTAGTGGAAGTCTTTCTGATAGAGAGTTTGGGTTTGAAGGTCCCCGAGACTTTCTGTTTGATTGGCAACTTTGGAATAACAAAGAAGAAACCTATGGCACCGCAATTTCAAGCGATAGAACAGTCTATAAGGCATTTACTTGGAAATATATTGACGAAAGAAACTCTGTAGAACAGTATCGATGGAATGGTTCTCGGCGGAAGGCAGGAGGGGGCTGGTCAATAAACGAAAATTGGTCACACATGATAGAAAAGACTG
>NZ_JBHIQP010000038.1:0-2772 GCF_042196625.1 Bartonella sp. AC535YNZD
CGAGCGGTAGAACGTTTGCAACAGGGTATAAAGGTGTTGTTTTTGATCCGCAGATTCAGGTTGTTTATCAGCATCTTCAGTTTAATCAGGCGTTTGATGTTGATAATCTTGATGTTGATTTAGGAAAATTTCATCAATGGGTGGGGCGTGTTGGTGGGCGTTTAAGCAAGACGTTAGGTGTTGTGGAAGAGGGACGTGAAGTTTCTTTTTATAGTAAGCTTTCTTATTTGCATAGTTTTGAAGATAAGCAATTCGTTTCTTTTAAAAACGATTTTCAGTTAGGTTCCTTTGGTTCTTCTTTGGAAGCAGGGGTTGGGTTTAATGCCCGTCTCTCAACAAAACTTTCTCTTCGTGGAGATGTCACTTATCAGCATAGATTTAAGAAAATTGGTTTTTCTGGAACGAGTTTCTCTGCTGGATTGCATTATTATTTTTAGCTATACATAAACTATATAGTAACTTATATATAAGTATATATAGTGTTATATTAAGTATTAAAGTAGCTCTTTAGTTTTATATTTATTGTATTTTGAGAAATTTATTAGCTTAAATATAGACATTATTCTTCAATAAATAGAAGTAGGGGAATAGGAGGCGGCAAGAGTTATGATTTATGTATTTCATAAATATGTATTTTTATGCAACGTTACAACAGCTATTCTTTATTTTTTGCAGGTTACGTATGTTAGTGCTGCGGGATCTTCAAGTGATCCAAGAGGGGTGTTTTATAAATGCGATGATAGAAAAACACACTTTCTCGCAGATAAAGTTTATTACTTAAAAAATTCTCAGGAGACTGCACCTATTGCAGCTATATATGTAGAAAAAGCAGGCACTGTTGTTAATGCCTCTCAGATAGCAGTTTATGGCGATGATCCAGATAAAATATCTGCGTATGGGGCGTATGTAAGAAATGGTGGAAAAATTAATCTAATAGCTTCAGATTTTAAGAGTATACCTGCTCTTCGTGCTCAAAATGCCGTTATTAGCATGACAGTAGGGGAAATTAAGGGGACTTCACATGCTATTTATGCATGGGGGAGAGGAACGGATATTGCTTTAGTGAGTGTGAATATCAATATTGAGCCAGATAATTTGAATGTAAAAGGGATCGGTATTATAAGTGGTTTTGATGCAATGGTTAAAATGACAGACGGTACCGTTAATTTTAACCAGATTGGCTCATTTTCAACCCGATTTGGGGGGCGCTATATTCTTGATACTATGGGGATTACGGGGCATGGAAGGAGAGAGGAAACTTTAACAGATAGTGATGGAGCTATGGGGGTATTGCCAGAAGCTTTTGAGGTTTTTCAAGGTGGTGACGTTCATTTGAAAAACAATTTTATCCAGCTAAACCATATGCATGCATTTTTGATGAAAAACTTTTCAGGTTATGTAAGTGATAATGGTAAGTTAATTCAAAAATATATTTCACCAGATGGCTTTAAAAATACAAGTATTAAGATAGAAAAAAACAATATTTCTGTTCAGGGTGAGGGAGTATATGGACTGTATTTTAATGTTTTAGCTCCAGAAGAGATTGCTAAAATGTTGAGGCAACGAGATGATGAAAAAAATTTAGAAACCAAAAAAGTTATTACGGGGAGGGCTTTTGTTTATTTATCAGAGACAAATATGACAGTTCCAGATGGGATTGCAATTTATGCGAAGGGGAATAAAGACTATGAAGTAAAAGGCACTCTTGAATTATCGCATGAAACAAAAATCTCTGGTGATGTGTTGCTAAAAGCTGAAAATAATGCTTCTCTATTGGTGAAAGCAAACGCTTCCTCTCTTACAGGAGGTACGCGTGTTGAAGATAGATCGGTTATTGATTTAGAGTTAATTCGTTATTCAAAATGGTATCTTACTAAAAGTAAATACAATGGTTTACAGGAATCTGTTTCATCGCTTTCTTCTCTAAGTCTTTCCAATAGCACATTGATCTTTGATGAAGATAGTGGTTATCAAACGCTACGCATTGGAAAAAAAGCAGATATAGATGCAGGAGATAAAATTCTCGCATCAAAAGATAAAAAAGTCTATAGTGCTGAGGGAAACGCTCAGATTAGGTTGAATACATTTTTGAATGATGAGGGTTTGTTTGATCCCCAAAAGACGGATCGCATATTGATCTATGGGGATGTTTCTGGAACGACATTCATTCATATGCAAAATTTTCCAAAATATTCAAGTAAAGAAGTCTATGAGGGAAGAGATCAAAGCATTTCAATCGTTCAAGTTGCAGGAACAGCGCGGGCAGGTTCTTTTCGACTCGCCAATGGTTATAATGGTTATACTACGGTGAAAGGTTTTCCTTATCAATATCGTATTCGTGGTTATGGTCCGGGCTCGCCTTTTGGAGAAGCGAATGCTAAGCAAAGATTAGTGGAAGGTGAGGGGGATTTTTGGGATTTCCGACTCGAAGGGGTTTATATTTCTTCTAGAATAGGTTCTTATAATGGTCCATTTGGTAAACCTGCTTCGTTTTCATTATCTCATCCTGTTAATCCTCCATCTTCTCCTCCCAATTCACTTTCTACGTCGTTGATATCTGACTCTCCTTCTTCTACGTTCTCTGCTCTTGTTGATCCTCCACCTTCTCCCCCCGATCCACTTTCTACGTCGTTGACATCTGACTCTCCTTCTTCTACGTCCTCTGGTCCTGTTGATCCTCCGCCCCCCAATCCATTTTCTACGTCGTTGATATCTGACTCTCCTTCTTCTACGTTCTCTGCTCTTGTTGATCCTCCACCTTCTCCCCCCGAT
>NZ_JBHIQP010000038.1:2872-3045 GCF_042196625.1 Bartonella sp. AC535YNZD
CCACTTTCTACGTCGTTGACATCTGACTCTCCTTCTTCTACATCCTCTGATCCTGTTGATCCTCCGCCCCCCAATCCATTTTCTACGTCGTTGACATCTGACTCTCCTTCTTCTACATCCCCTGATCCTGTTGATCCTTCATCTTCTCCCCCCGATCCACTTTCTACGTCGTT
>NZ_JBHIQP010000039.1:0-2843 GCF_042196625.1 Bartonella sp. AC535YNZD
CATAGAGGACAACTCGCATTAGCTCTTACTCAATTGCCTGATTGGAAATATGAAATTAAACACATCTAAAAAATAAACTTACAGATTTTTTACATATGGAGGTGCTTCTCTTCACAAATGCCTCCTAGCACCACCACCCTTCTTAACACTTTTAAGTCATGCGTGATTCACGAAATGGGTGGATTGTACGCAAATCAAGGAAATAAACCATGGAAAAGAAATATGAACTTACTGATGAAACAATTGAGTTTAGAGGAAAAACTCTTCACCGCATTCGTGCATTAAAAAATTTTGGAGACGTCAAAAAAGGAAATCTTGGCGGTTTTATACAAAATGAAAGCAATCTTTCACATGATGGCAATTGCTGGGTTGGTGATGATGCAAAAATCTATGGTTATGCCAAGGTTTTGGGAGATGCACATGTTTATGGAAACGCTTGTGCTGATGGTTTTGCAAGAGTTTATGACAAAGCCAAGGTTTTTGATAATGCTTATATTGATAATATTGCTGATATTTACGAAAATGCATGTATTTTTGGTAGTGCATATATTACCGGACAAACTAATATTTTTGGCAATGCTCAGATTTTTGGACATGCTCATGTTTTTGCCAGTGCACAAATCTACGAGAATGCACAAGTTTCCGGTGGTGCGTTTATTAGTGGAAAAGCTAAAATTTATGGAAATGCTAAAATTTATGACATTCCATTGATTTCCATCAGAGCAAAAGTTGGGGGAAATGCCAAAATCTGTGGTGAAGCATTTATTCAGGGAAACGCAGAGATCATCAATGATGAAATTATTTCAACAGGTGAGAGGCAATAAACCATGAAAAAATATGAACTGACTGATGAAACAATTGAGTTTGATGGATACCTTACGCTTTACCGCATACGTGCATTAAAAGATTTTGGTGATGTTAAAGTAGGCGACCTTGGCGGCTTTGTAGAGTATGAAGACAATTTAAGTCAAAAAGACGATTGCTGGATTTATAATGATGCCAAGGCGTATTGTTTTGCTAAGATTTACGATAGTGCTAAGGTTTATGATAAAGCACAAATTGGTGATTGTGCCGAGATTTTTGGCAATGCAAAAATTTATAATAACGTCAAAATATATGATGGACATATTTTTGGACACACACAAATTTATGGAAATGTGATTATTGATGCCGATTCAAGAATTTATGGCAATGTAAAAATTTATGATAATTCAGAAGATTGTAAACAAACTATGACCGCCCAGAACGGCGACTCTTCAACAAAAGACGACATTCCTTTCTAACAACCAACCATCCTTTTAACACAAGCGTGATTCACGCCACGGGGGAATTGCATCTAAAATGAAGGGGAACAGATATGGCACACCGCCAACCTACTATAACACAACCAGCCATTGCACGTGCTTTACGAGAAGCTAAAAAACAAGGAGCAGAGGTTGTAGAAATCAAGCCTACTGGTGAATTATTAATTCATATCAATAAAATCGTAACACCCAGAACGATAGATAATACTTATAGCATTGACAATTTTCCACCGCTTGAAAATGAACAAAAAGACTACGATACCAGCAAATCGTGTCCCTCTGTTGACGGTATAAAGTTTTAGCCATGCCAAAACGCCGTCCACCGCATCTTGTTCGTGAACGCACACGCCATGGTAAAATCATATGGTATGTACGTATTGGTCATGGACCACGGTTTCGGATTGAAGGAACCTATGGAACGCAAGAGTTTGTCGATAATTATACGCTTGCTCTTAAGCAAGCTCAAAATGGCTCCTCCAAAACAAAGAGGCGTACCAGACTCACAGAAGGGTCTTTCGATTGGTTGTTGCATCAGTATTTACAAAGCATGCAATGGCATAATCAATCAGAATCTACTAAAAAAGTTAAATATCGAATTCTGAATAATGTTTCTAAACATATCGGTAATCGTGCATATAAAAGCATAAACAAACAACACATGCTTGAAGCCGTAGACAGAAGGCGAGAGACCCCCGCAGCTGCAAAACATTTTTTGACCTCTTTAAACGGTCTCTTTAATTGGGCGGTTGATAATGCCCTTTTAAATAGAAATCCTGCCTTTAATATAAAAGCACCAAAATCTTTAAACATTGAGGGATTACTGCCATGGCTAGAAGAGGACATAGACAAATATTATCACCGTTGGTCACATGGTACACATGAACGCGTCTGGATTGATGTTCTTCTTTATACAGGCTTGCGTCGTGGTGATGCCGTTCGTATCGGCTGGAAAGACGTCAAAGATAATATCATTTATCTCAAAACAGAAAAGAGCCAATTTAAAACAGATGTTTTTCTTCCTATTTTACCAGAACTAGAGGAAACCCTTAAAATTGGTCCCATAGGTAATGAAACATTTATTTGTGGTAAAGGTGGAAATAAGCTTGTCAAAGAAAGTTTTGGCAACCTCTTTCGTGAAGCATGTAATGCGGCGGGTATTAAAAAATCAGCGCACGGATTGCGAAAATTAGCAGCAACACGTGCAGCCAATGCTGGTGCGACAGTTTCGCAAATGAAAGCGCTTTTTGGCTGGACAGAAGATAAAATGGCATCCCTTTATACCAAAACAGCTGATAGAAAACGACTTGCAATAGAAGCAATCAAAAAGCTACAAAAAGGTTCGGGATAGACATAAAATAAGTTAAAATAATCAACGGAATCAAAACTCCCGAACTTTTATATAACTTATTGATTTTATATAAATATAACGCTCCCACCCCCTCCGCCACAGCACTTTTATGGCGCTATAACTTTTTGATTTTATATGACTTTTTTAAAGGTTCGGGATAAATAAATAAAGGTTCGGGAATAGAATTTTTA
>NZ_JBHIQP010000040.1:0-2669 GCF_042196625.1 Bartonella sp. AC535YNZD
CATTGGAATTTATAAGAATTGGCTTATCCATAATTTTTCCTCCCTAACGCCTCTTGGCGATTGTTTGTGCGTGGTTTGTATAATTACTTATATAACTATAATTATAAAACAGCAAGCGAAAAATTATAAAAAGTTATATTTTTTATAAAAAATATTATAATATCTTACTGAATAAGAGGGGAGGATAATTAGCGATAAGTCCGAATCATCTTGCTGTAAGAACTTATTGGCAAAATAGCAAATATTTCTCCAACCCACACAATTTTAACATTCTTAATAGGTAAGGCATTCCAAGAAAGCAGATCTATTTCACCATTCATGCCCCTGCTAATCTGCTTTATATATCTTTTATTATCATGTGTTAAAATAACGGCTTCTTTGCCAAAAAAGGATTCTATTGTTTTAATTTGGCGCCGTCTTACGATAACCATATCTCCATCTTTATAGGCTGGAATCATAGAATCTCCTTTAACTTCAAAAGCAACCATATCATCAGGTAAAGCAAAAGGAATTTCTACTTGTTCAAGACCATCTTCAGGGATTTGTTCAAAACTTGGATCTATCTGTGTTCCTGCTCCAATATACCCCATAAGAGGAACAAAAGTTGTGAAGTGATTATCCCCTTTTAGTTCTTTATATAATTCTAAAATGGCATCTCTATTAGAGCCGCGTGGATCAGAATCTTTTAACCACTTAGACACTGAAGCTTGTGTTACGTTTAGCCGTTTGGCTACATCTTCTTGCGTTAAGTTAAACTCGGTCAAAATCTTTTTTAATGTGTTTATAATATTAGATTTATTACTCATACTTCTGCTTACCTTATTTTTTTATCGTTGATAAAGATAAATTTCATTGACTTTATATAACTATAATTATATGAATAAAGTAAGGCAAAGCTGTAATTGGAGCTTGTAAATGGATCAACGAGAAGATTTTAAGAATTTGACTAAGTCAATACGGGGCAAATTTAATTGGACACAATCAGAAATGGCGAAAATGCTTGGTGTAACTCAAGCAGCTGTTTGCAAGTGGGAAAAAAGAGGATCTATCTCCGTAATAAATTATCTAAAGCTGCAAAAGTTGAAGGATAGTTCTGGCTCTAGTTCTGCTTTTATTGCTGCTTCTACAGATAATAATGAACAGCAACAGCACCCTTCACAGGTTTAAAGAGAAAGATCATGAGAAACGGAATATTGAAGAAACTCTATACGCAGCTTTGTAGATTAATAGGTTGTAATTCGAAAATGAAGAATGGAGATAGATTGGTGAAAGAATTTGTACGGATACCGGATCGTGATTGTAGCATAGAAGATCTTGTGAAACGACACGAAACTCACACAACAATTCTTAAAAAACGAGAAGAATGGCATAAGTCAAAATTTGATAGTTGGATGAGATGGCATGAAGCCACTCTTGCAGAGCGAGATAAGTCAATTGAACAACAGCAAGTAGTACTTGAAAACCTATTCTCTTTAATTAAGCAAAAAAATAAGACACTGTATGAACAAAGATTAAAGTTGGCTTCACAAATGGAGCTAATTAATAAATTAAATAATAAAATCATTTGCTTAATTAACAAAAAAGAAGAACCAAGATTGATCGATTTTACTTTTGCAGGAGAATGCTTTTAATTTTGGCATCAAAAAAACCACAAATGAGGATTATCAGCCAAAAAGGAATATTCAGAGCCAAATTCATCATATGTATCTTTTGAGCGTGGATATGAGGCCCAAAAATGAACAGTGAATGTTTCCTCTGGGTTAACAATCGAAGTGTGGTCAAGTGTAAAATTTGCAATGTTGCGGGAATTAGGCTTACGGCAGCTAATTATGAAATCTAAAAAAGTGTAGCATTTAGCACGTATAATAAAAAAATTCAAAGCGAACTCTGATGAAGCATTTGATTTTATATTTTGGGGACATAAAGCAATGAGCTTTGGAGTTGTTCTTTTAATGACGAGGTGTTCACCTGAAGTTTTAGATGGCCATCTAACGAAAGGGCAAGCATTTTTAACAAACTTAAAGGGACTTTTTTTCGATATGCGTATATTCCTTATCATTATATCTTCTCTAGTAAGATTTTTAATGCATAATTTCACCCTAACGCGTGAAGTGCCTTCATATTTTTGTGGGAAGAATACTGCCTTCAATTTCAAATATGGTCCCAAATCTCGTGCTTTTTTATCTTCTAATAGAATAGCTGTCTGGGTTTCTGATGCTATAGTTTGTCGTTGGAAGATTTTAAGTTGTTTTTTTAAGCTTCGTTGTTGCACAAAAAGTGTCACCATTCCAGTAACTATCGTAGCAATAATAGGAGCAATCGTAAGATTATCACTTATCCAGTGCAGCAAAAATACAGCACTATCATTTATCCGGTGCAATAAGAATACAACCTTATCAACTATCCATTCTTGCATCATAATTCCCCCCACTTTTTTAGAATCGTTGGGAGGATACTTTTTCAAAAACATTTTTTCAAGACAAGCAGTCACAACACGCTCTGTCATAGCACGCATATAAATACGCAACAGCAGGGGGGATTATGATCACTAATGCACAAACCATTCTCTGTCTTGATCTAGGCACTAAGACTGGCTGGGCGCTTCGTGATGCAGATGGTTTTATCACAAGTGATACAGAACATTTTCAATCACGCCGTTTTGAAGGCGG
>NZ_JBHIQP010000041.1:0-2580 GCF_042196625.1 Bartonella sp. AC535YNZD
AACTTGACCATCTTTCTCTTTGTTCTTTACATGACGTGCTACAAAGGCATTGGCTTCATCATTCCATAACAAAGCATCACCTTTAACTTGCTGAGTAATATTCGTTATGTTTTTAGTAAGTTCGCTAAACTTATTTGTTACATTATCATTGACACTCTTGATATTGCTATCAAGCTGGCTTTTGTTAACAGCATCATTATTGTTCTTTGCTTCCCCAACACCAGAAATTATCCGATCCGCACCGTTTTCATTTGCAATATTGATTTCTGTGCCACCTACTTTTGCACCAATAGTGAGACGACTCGTTGTCTTATCTTGCTGAACAAAGCTCTCGCTTTCCACTTTGGTAATTACATTATTAACCTGTTCAGTCAATTTATTCTGAACATTCGTGATAGAACTTCCAACTCCTGCAAGTGCATCCGCTACATTCGTATATTTCTTGTCAAAAGAAGTACCATCCTCACTAAACTGCTTGATCTTGAAATCTGGATCTCTCCATATGTTCTCTTCATCGTAACCAGCACCACCACCAAAATAGGATGCAAGTGTGTTACCCATTGCATAAAGTTGACTACCATTGACAGCATCCGTTGATTTAACGCTGATCTCACCACTATCTAGAAACGTAATTTTACTGTTTTCCTGTCTCCTTACAGCTCTGCCTTTTTCTTCTTGCTTCTTCTCATGACGCGCTACAAAGGCATTGGCTTCATCATTCCATAACAAAGAATCCTGTGCTATCCCTTCAGAAACTTCTTTAATCCGTGCATTCACATGCTTGATATTTGTATCAAGACCGGCAAAAGCACTCCCAACATCATTAAAAGAGCCCTCTGTTATATTACCCTTTGTATCAATCTTGGATAAGTTATAAGTTGGTCCCGTCATGGCAGAACCAGCAACTCCTGCACCTCCACCAAAATATTTTGATGTATTCGCCATAGCCGTTTCCAGATTTCTCGCTGTGGACGAAAGACTCTCACTGATTTTGCTTAACTGTGAAAAATTAACGGCATCGTTCGCTCCAGTGCCATCAGACACTCCTGTAATCTTTTTACCCCCAGCATCAATACCACCCCCAGACATGCTAGGGCCGTCCTTAATCACAAAGCCATCATCACTCATCGTACTATTGCCTGTAATGACGCTTGTAAGTTTGAGAGTATCACTCAAAGTAAATTCAATTTTATGCTTACTTTCTGCAGTATTTTCTGCAATTTTTAAGTTATCTTTTCCTACTTCACTATTTTTCACTGAAAAATCTATTGTACTGCCTGGATTTACGTCTGTAGGATCGGTATCGTTAGCAGAGAGTTTCCAAACTCCTGACGCCAAATCTCGCAACGCTTTTAACTGTGCAACATTCACTGCATCAGTATCTTCACTACCCGCAGCCACACCGGTAATTTGTCGTGTTAGCTTACCATTACCCACGCCACCTACATCTCCTACACTAAAAGCTCCTGTTGTGCTTTTCCATGCTATACCGGTTTTTGTTGTCTCTTTACCTGTTGTAGGATCATAACCAGCAACATTCTTGTTTCTATCAGAGATAGATCCTCCACCTACAGCAACACCATCATTAACAAGCGCCTTTGAATTTACACCAATGGCAACCGAATTTTCCGTTACAGCATACGCTTGCGTACCTATAGCAATCGCATTTTCAGCATACGCGATTACTTTTCCGACAGGATTATCTGCGTTTTTTTCAAAGTGCCTGCCCCCTATTGCAATAGCACCTGCCCCCAAAGCTTCAGCATCTGTACCTAAAGCAACACTATTTGTACCTAATGCAGTTGCAAGCCCTCCAATAGCAACTGAAGATTTCCCCGACGCCTCTGATCCCACGCCCATAGCAATACTTGCTATACCACCTGCAAGTGCGGAAACACCAAAGGCTTGCGCTCCTCCAGCCTTTGCTGTCGCACCTGAACCAAAAACGGTTGAATAATTACCCGTCGCTGCAGACCCACACCCTGTTGCAAAAGAATAAGCACCATAAGCCTCAGGCAATGCATTAGTAAAACCACCAGTACTTCCCCCTATATAACCACCCAAAACTTTACCATTAGTGCTACCCGTGTATCCATCACCAGTCCAAATCACCTGTTCAGTGGTCGTACCATAAGGATGACGACCATTAAACGCTTGATCAGTAATAAATCTATTATATTGTTGCTCTGCGGTTATTCGTCGATTATCAGCAATTCCTTGTTGTTGTTTGCCGCCACGACCAACAACGTTGTCTGCACCACAGAAGTCATCATCACCAGAAAAAACAACACTCCCATGACTACCACGCGGATACATAACATTAACACTATTTGTGCTTCTAATTATCTCTCCTGTTATTGAGAGATTCGCCGCAAAAACAGGAGAAACACTCGATAAAAGTGTGGCCATTACCGTACTAAGAGAGATAACTTTAATTAAATTTGGTGTGGAATATTTTTTTTTCATAACAAACTCTCCAATGAAAAAAACTTAAAAACACCTTCAAAACATAAAAAAGACACATTTTAGCATTATTGATCTCTTTGGAACTTAGAGTAGAGAATCATTGCTTAGAGTGTG
>NZ_JBHIQP010000042.1:0-2545 GCF_042196625.1 Bartonella sp. AC535YNZD
GATACAATCAAGGGGAGGGCGTCTATGAGAGATCCTTTGCTGATGTTAGGACCACATCTTTTTTATGTGGACTGGCTGAATTTCCAATCCTTTGAGGAAGAGTTTTCTGCTTCATGGGTTTGCCTAGAGCGTTTTGGTGAGGCTCCAGGTTTGCAATTTACCGGTTATGGCAATGATGCCAAAACCATCCATGGGGTGTTGTTTCCAGAAGAGTTTGGGGACCGGGTAGCGATAGATGCTATCACCAGAACCATTCGTGCTGCCAAGCCCGTTCAGATGATCCGTTGGATGAGTGACAATGGCTATAGCGCCATTCTCCATGGATCTGTGGTAATCACCAGTGTCACGAAAGATCACGACTATATTAGTCGCTCTGGTCAATCGGGGCGCATTCGCTATGCCATTAGCTTGTTACCGTTTTTCGATGGAGGAAAACCGCAAGGTCAATATCAGGTGGGACAATACCAAGAGGGATATGGTCAATATTCCCAAGGAGGAGAAACGCCATGAAGATACCAGAAAAGCACTTCGTGGTAGAGCTAGAAGATATGAGTCTCGATCTGATCTGCTTTCACCATGCCATGGCTGTGTTAGGGGACCGTTCTCAAGTTGGGGGACTAAATGGCTATTTAGAAGCCACACTGGAAGCCAATCCAGGTATTGCAGGGTATGGTTCTTTGTTGCCACGGGGCTTAAAGGTCATTCTGCCTGAGTTTGTTAGCCAAGAAAAGAACAGCGTGGTGAAGCGGTTATGGGATTAATGCGCACGCATCCTTTTATTGAGGTGAGGGTGGGGGATAAGCTTGTTCATGAGGTTTTTTACCAGCGTCTTTTAACCGCAACCATTACGGACCATGCCGGCAATGAAGCCGATACATTTGAAGCAGAGTTTGATGATAGTGGTAATGATTTAGAGGTTCCCTCAAGCAACAGCACTCTGCAAGTGATTTTTGGCTATGAGAACAGCATCAGTGCCTTTATGGGGCGTTTTGTTGTTGAGTCGGTGGTGAGTATTGGGGGCAGTGATGGAGAGATTTTGCGCCTTTGTGGCAAAAGCGCCTCGATGCGTAAAGAACTCAAAGAACAAGCGAGTGAACATTTTGATCACAAAACTGTTGGTGAGATTGTTGAGACACTCGCCAAACGCCATGGCTATCAAGCAAAGGTGAGTCCACAATTTATCAAACAAACTCTTTCTTATGTGATTCGTACAGATCAATCGGCGGTTGATTTTTTAACCCGTCTTGCGGACCGCATGCAGGCGCGTTTTTTAATCAAAGACCATAAGTTTTTATTTTTAAGCGGGGATAATTTACCAGCACTTGAACTTCATAAGCACGACTGTTCTAACTGGGAATTCACGTTAGAGCCACGCACGCAATACGGCATCATTGAAGCTTCTTATTTTGATCGCTCAACAGGGCAACAATGCCAAGTCAAGCATCAGACAGGGTTTAGCGGGCCTGTGCGGCGTCTTCGCAGTTGTTATCCATGTCAAGAGGAAGCTTTATCTGCCGCCGCTTCCGAGTCGGATCGCTTATGTCGTGCTGTAGGCAGTGGTTCTTTGTCTCTTGAGGGACGCCCTGAAATCATGGCGGATCAACCTCTCATCCTTCAAGGGTTTCGTGGGCAAATCAATGGACCATGGAAAGCCGCTACCGTCACACATCGTTATGAAAAACAAAGCGGATACACAACAGAAATCACACTTGAGGCACCAAACAAGGGAAAAGAAAGCAATGAGAACATTGAACATGCTAAAAACAGAAAATCCAAGAGATAATTTTGCTTCTTCTTTTCGTCAACTTCCCCATAATATTGAAGCGGAACAGGCATTACTTGGAGCAATCCTGATTAATAATAATGCACTCGATCGCGTTTCAGACTTTCTCAAAGCAGAACATTTTTTTGAAACGCTACATCAAAAGATCTTTGAGATTGTCTTACAAATTATTCAAAAGGGCCATCTTGCAAACCCCATTACAATTAAGCCCTATATCCAAATGGAAGAAAAAATTGGAGATATTACTGTATACCAGTATGTTGTTCGCTTAGCCACAGAGGCAGTCACTATTATTAACGCTGAAGATTATGGACGTGTCATTTACGATCTTTTTATCCGCCGGTCTTTGATTAATCTTGGCAATGAAGTTGCCAATACAGCTTTTGATGCGCCTCTGGAGTTCACACCTTCCCAACAAATTGAAACGATTGAAAATCAATTATTTGAGTTAGCCGAAAAAGGAAAATATGGAGGTGGGTTTGAAAATTTTGATACAGCCATTGCAAAAGCACTTAACATGGCAAGCGCTGCGAAAAAGCGTTCCTCACAGCTCTCAGGGATAGCTACCCATATCAAAACCCTTGATGAAAAAATGGGAGGGCTACAACCATCCGATTTGATTATCATAGCTGGACGCCCTGGGATGGGTAAAACATCACTTGCTACCAATATTGCTTTTAATATTGCTAATGCTTGTAAGCGTGATAACAGCCAAGCCAATGAAGGGGGTATTGTTGGTTTCTTCTCACTTGAGATGTCAAC
>NZ_JBHIQP010000043.1:0-2004 GCF_042196625.1 Bartonella sp. AC535YNZD
AAGAAAACGTCAGCAAAAGCAAAAAGCTTTACAAAAGCGATCACCAAAGCGTCCTCCCCATCGTTAAAAAGGTCGTTAGATAAAATCATGAATGAAGTAGGGGATCAAAGCCGTCTACTTCTTTATCCACGCAGAGAGCCTTTTAAATTTGGTGGTTAAGATAATCTACAATAAGGCAGGTGAGGGTTCCATTACGGGGGATGCGCATGCTAAAGCCAGCAGCCATGGGTTTAGCATTTCTGGGAATGACACGATAAAGAACATTGCCAAGAATGTTTTAAATCACGGCAAAGCCAAGGATGCAGCAGAAGGGGAAACCAAATCTGCTATCAGCGATGGGACTATCATCCTTACTGATACAACTGGACAGAGGGCGATGGGGCAAGATGCTGGACAAATCATTGGCTCTCTCAACCGCAACACCGCAGCAGCCCACCAAGCAGTAGGACAGCTAGATGTCGCACCGCTTGAGGGAGCCGTGCATAATCGCGTAGGTATGATCAATGATTTATCGGATGAAGGATTGGGATACCTTGATAAAATTTATAAAATCACAAATGTCAAAGAGCACCCAGTAGGTGAGGTTGCGCATGATGAAAATGGCAATGTCCTCTATTTAACCGATGAAAATGGAGAACCTATAAAAGACAGCGATGGAGAATATATCACTCTGTATCACTTTTTAAATGCTGAAGATGAGCAGTATTTACAAGCTGGCTCTGATGGCAACAGGCGTATGTTCTATAATGGTATTTTTAACACACCAGATGAAGCAGCCGGTAATGCTGTCCACTTAGCTGATAATGAACATGAACCCCTTTATTTTACATACTTTCCCCAAGCTGACGATGTGCTGGTAGAATTAGGGGTAGCATTTTATCAAAAGTTTTTTGAAGGGGGCTCTTGGGGGTTGACCAATTCAACCAAAAAGTTTCAAGATTTTATCTATCGTTATGGCAATGACAATGCTATTGTTGGTGGGCATAGCCGTGGTAGTTTGACAGTGGGCAATGGAATGCGTGACTTTGAACAGCGTGGCATTCACGGTATAGCAGAAAAAACAGATATCTATCTTTTTGGACCAGCTGATAACTCTCAATCAATAGCGAATGCACTCTATTATGTGAGTGATGGTAAAAAAGATCATATTTACTTACAAAACCATATATTCGATCCCATTGGTACAGGAATTGGTCACAATCTACCTACTTTTTATAAGGCACCCTTGAGGTTCCCTTATGCAATATTTCCACCAGCAACTCCAATGATAGAGCAAATGCGAGCGTTACGCGGCTTTAAATCTAGTACCCATAGGTGTTATGGTAATGCGGGTGATGCGTGTGAACGTGATTATGGAACACATCATAATGATAATACAAAAATTTATGCACCTCATGCAATTTTGGATAATTTAGGTTTAGGTTATTTATGGAGAAAAAAATGAATACACTGTTTAAATTATTGAGTGGGATAGTTTTATTAAGTATAGCTGGATGTGACATTGAAAACATTGACAAACCTGCTCCAGGGTACGTGAATATGTGGGAGAAGACAGGAGCAGATTCTACTGAGGTAGGAAAAGCCTTATTAGAATGTGGAATGCCGAGTCTTATCGATCCTGATTCAGAAAATAGAGAGAGAAGCAACAATGCAAAAGCAACAACTTATGCTTGTATGATTCAAGCAGGATTTCACTATAAAGATAAATGGGGAGGAACTTGGTGTCAAAACTATAAATCCGAAAACCTTCCCATTTGTCAGCCTGGTGCTGTCATTCCGAAGAGAAGTGTCGAAAAGCGCTTAAACAGCCCTTTTTGTAAAAGGTATAAAAACGCATCTGAATGCAAACCTTAAGTGTTGCTGTTTGTGATGACCAACAATCCGCTATCCTTGCCTTCTCTTGGAATGGCGGGATTGTTTTCTCAATCAAGCAAAACTCTGTTTCTGTTGGGTTTGGTGCTGGACAAACGGGTGGTGGGGGCTCCATGAGCGCCTCTTTCCAAA
>NZ_JBHIQP010000044.1:0-1855 GCF_042196625.1 Bartonella sp. AC535YNZD
ATCACGAAGCGCCCAGCCAGTCTTAGTGCCTAGATCAAGACAGAGAATGGTTTGTGCATTAGTGATCATAATCCCCCTTGCTGTTGCGTATTTATATGTGTGCTATGACAGAGCGTGTTGTGACTGCTTGTCTTGAAAAAATGACTGTAACAACACAAACCGACCTCATAGACTTTAAAAAAGTGGATTAACTCAATTCAGACGCACACTACACGCATCATTTATTAATTTGATTTCTTCTTCTCTTTTTTTGATGAGGTCATCCCTTAAGAAGCCAAGATTACTTTCGACTAAAGCTGTAAACAAAAGTAGCTCATTTAGGCGATGAAAAGATGACAAATCTTGAGAAAAATAATTATCAAACCAAGTTGTAAAAGCTTGCGTAAAGGCAGATGAAAACCATTGATTAAAATCATCGTATGGCAATAACGGAAAATAATTTCTATCATCACGCGCAAAAATATTTTGCAGTATATAGACAAGATAACCTGTTGATGAGGGATCTATGCAACTTTCACATGTCTGATTAGGCGAGCGAACACCATAATATATATCTTCACGTCCAATCTTATTAACAAGATTAATCAACTTGACCTTACTTATAGTGATATGTGGGACATCTATCATCTCTGATCTTTCTCTTTAAACCTGTGAAGGGTGCTGTTGCTGTTCATTATTATCTGTAGAAGCAGCAGTAAAAGCAGATTGTGAAGATAATTTAGAATCACATGATTGCGTCCTATAAAAAAACGAGAAAAAGTCTTCTGCCTTAATCGGTGCTCCAATTCTTTTGGCTTCATTCAAAAGAATTGGGATATGTTTTGTTGGAATTCTCCCACCAGTTCCACCTTTTGATATAGGACGGAGCCAGACATATACGCGTGTTCTATGCACCCCAAGCAACTGAGATACCCTACGAACCCCACCTAATAGATTTATTATTTCCGAAAATTGTTTCATAGCACATTATGTAGCGATTATAAAAACAATGTCAAGAAGGAAAATTAATAATGAAACCACATGTTGCTAAATTAGAAAATGACGATTGTATACAACGTACCTACAATAAAGATATGACAATAAGTATCTCACAATGGTTGCAAAATGCCTTATCTGAAGCTGGATTAAGCCAATCAGAGCTTTCAAGACAGCTAACCGCTTCTTTAGGTCGCTCGATAGATCGTGCTGCCGTCAATAAAATGCTAAAAGGAACAAGAGATATTTCTGCTCGAGAATTATTAGAAATATCAAAGCTTACAGGTGCTTCTATTCCTACTAATCACTTAGTTCCTTTGATTGGATCTGTAGGAGCCGGAGGAGAAATAATCGCAATAGATTCTGGTTGTCTAGAAGAAGTAGAAGCCCCGCCATCTGCTCCTAAAGGAACTGTTGCTGTTCGCGTGGTAGGTGATTCTATGTTTCCAGCCATTGAAGAAGGAAGCCTTCTTTTTTATTCCTATCATTTGCCACCAGAGGATCTTATTAACAACCGCGCCATCATAAAAACTAAATGTGGAAAAGTTTACATCAAAGTATTACGTCTAGGGAAAGAAAAAGGGAAATGGGTTTTATCCAGTATAAATGGAAAATATGCTGATATCGTAGATGTAGAATTAGAATGGTGTGCACCTATCGACTGGATTAAGCCAGCCAGAATATGAGTTAATATTTTTATACTTTTCTTCAAGCAAGCCTTTAGTTTATTACTTTTAAAAAATTTTTAAAATCGCTACATTTTTTGTTGACTTTGTTTTTAAAATCGCTACATTGGTATCCATAAACCACGCACAAACAATCGCCAAGAGGCGTTAGGGAGGAAAAATTATGGATAAGCCAATTCTTATTAATTCCAATG
>NZ_JBHIQP010000045.1:0-1854 GCF_042196625.1 Bartonella sp. AC535YNZD
TGTGAAGTTAAACCTACAGCTATGGAACTTATTTTAGAAAGAGCTCTAGAAAATGATGTTGATCTGGACCGTCTCAAGAGCCTTCTCGAATTGCGAGAAAAGGAGATAGAACGACAAGAGCGCCAAAACTTTGTCCGTGATCTTTCTGCTATGCAAATGGAATACAAAGATATCGAACAAAACGCCATTAATACACATACTAAAAGCCTCTATACAACGCTTGATAAATATATTGATGCTATCAAAGAACCTCTTGCAAAACATCACTTTGCCTTGTTCTCTCGTATCAAAGACCAGAGTTCAAATGACATAACTGTAGAAATGACTTTAAAGCATATATCGGGCAATGAAATATCAACACAAGGAACATTTCCCATTGATGCTACAGGAAGCAAAAATAACACACAAGCGGTTGGTTCTACTATAAGCTACGCACGTAGATATCTCTTAGGCATGCTTCTTAATGTTGCAAGAAAAGAAGACGATACAGATGGAATAACACTTCTTGCGGGTATCTCTCCTGAACAGATGAATGAAATCAAAGAATTAATTAAAAAAACACAATCTGAAGAAAGTGGGCTTCTCTCTTTCATAGGAGTAAAAAATCTAAAAGATATGTCTTTTAAACAAGCACAAAACGCTTTGTTTGCTTTGAAAAAAAAGCAACGAAAGCAAATGAATAAAGCACAACAAGAGCAATTAGATGCACCTATACAAGATATTGAATATGCACCAACTCAACAACAAACGGCGGTGTGAGATGGAGCAAAGAACAGCAGAATGGTTTCAAGCGCGCTTAGGAAAAGTCACTGCTTCAAACGTTTACAACGTACTCAGTAAGACAGCAAAAGGTTTGCCTACAAGCAAATATGAAGACTACAAAACGAAACTCATGACAGAACGCTTAATAGAGGAAATAAGCCAATCTTATACAACACCTGCTATGCAATGGGGCATTGAACATGAAGAGAATGCCTTGAGAGAATATGAATTCATTTATGACGCAGAAGTCACAAGATGCGGGTTTATCCCACACCCCAAAATGGAAATGGCGGGGGCTAGTCCTGATGGGTTGATTGGAGAGGACGGTTTAATAGAAGTCAAATGTCCACAATCAACCACGCATTTGCGTTTTTTTATTTATGACGAAATCAAGCCCGAATATATCGCACAGATGCAATTCCAAATGGCATGCACTGGACGCAAATGGTGTGATTTCATGAGCTATAATCCAAACTTTGTAGGCAAATCTACTGGTTTGAGAATGAAAATCAAACGTGTCCTCCGTGATGAGAAACACATTGAACAGATTAATCAAGCGGTCGAAGTCTTTTTAGCAGAAATAGAACAAGAGATGCAAAAGATTTTGGCAAAAGCTGCTTAAACCTATGGGGGTGCTCTCTCCTCCCAGCACTCCCACCCATTTACCAAGGAAATTAAACGTGTGTAACACTAAACATATTATCATACAGCCTGCTAAAGATGAGGAATTTTGTTTTTTTACCATTGGCTATGAAGGTAAGTCCCTTGAGGATTATCTTAGTTGTCTCATAGAAAACAATATCAAAACTTTATGTGATGTTCGTAAAAATCCAATAAGTAGAAAACACGGATTTTCAAAAAGACAATTAGAAAAAGCTGTAAGCAATATTGATATTGAATATATGCATATGCCTGAACTTGGAATTGCTTCTGAAAAACGAAGAAATTTGAAAACACAAAAAGATTATGACCGCCTTTTTAAAAATTATCAAAATACAACTCTCAAGAATAATTTTTGTGCAATAAACAAATTATATCAAATTTTTTTAAACAAAAAGCGCGTTGCAATCACCTGTTTTGAAGCCAATGTAT
>NZ_JBHIQP010000046.1:0-1821 GCF_042196625.1 Bartonella sp. AC535YNZD
TTGAGACGGTCCAGATCAACATCATTTTCTAGAGCTCTTTCTAAAATAAGTTCCATAGCTGTAGGTTTAACTTCACAGTCGTTTGTTTTGTTTACTTCTGTTAAGTTAGTGTTTTGTTCATTCATTTTTCTTTCCTCCATTGCGCGCAATTCCCCCGTGGCGTGAATCACGCTGGTGTTTAAAAGTTGGTTTTTCGGTGTTAGAAACGGCTTATGTAGCTTATATCGCTTGCTGAATAGTCACTTTCGTAGATGATTGAATTGCGTCCACGAATTTCAAGATTACCAGAAATATTTACATTATCGAAAATATATACTCCATCTAGAATTTTCATATTTCCGGAAATGTGTGCTTTATCACTTATATAAGCATTTCCATAGACACGGGCATTGCCATAAACATGGCCCAAAACTCGAGCCTCACCATAAATTTGTGCATTGCCGTAAACTTGTGCATCATATTCAACATATGCTCCACCGCAAACTTTTGCATTTTCATAAACACGCGCCCTTCCTGTAATTTCTGCGCATTCAAATACTTGTGCATTGCCGAAAATCTTAGCGTCACCATAAACCATAGCTTTATGCCAAACCCAACAATCGCCTTCATGCGATAGGTTGTCTTCTTTTTGTATATAGCCGCCTAAGTAACCTTTTTTAATATTTCTAAAATCTCTTAATGCACGTATGCGATAAAGTTTTTTACTTTTATCGGTTCTTGCATCATAAAATTCTTTTATTTCATCAGTAAGTTCGTATTTTTTCATCTGTTTTTTTTCTCTAGTTGAGATTCTTTTATCGTCATCAATCCAATCGTTCCAACATACACATGCATCACCGTAAATTTCTGCATGACCGTAAACATGCGCATCACCGTAAACATGCGCATCACCGTAAACATGCGCATTGCCGTAAACACGCGCCCTATCGTAAATGTATGGCTCTTCGTAAACTTGTGCATTGCCATAAACTTCTGCATTATCAAAAACGCTAGGTTCACCGCAAATATATGCATCACCGTAAATTTCTGCATGACCGTAAATGCATGGTTCATCGAAAACTTCTGCTTTGCCATAAATACGAGAATTGCCGTAAACATGTGCATAACCGTAAACTTGTGCATTTTCGTAAACCTTAGCATCACCAAAAACCTTGGCATAACCATAGACTTTTGCATAATCCCCAATCCAGCAATTGCCATCATGACTTAGATTGTCTTCTTTTTGTATAAAACCGCCTAGGTCATCTGCTTTAACATCATCAAAATCCCTTAAAGCACGAATACGGTGAAGGGTTTTGCCATCAAACTCAATTGTTTCATCAGTCAGTTTGTATTTCTTTTCCATGGTTTTTGCCCCTACCTTAAGATAGCATCACTTCCATAAAATGCTGTTTTGCCAGCTACTATGGCATTACCACCAACTTTTGCGTTATTATAGACTTCGGCATCTTCATAAACCTTGGCGTTTTCATAGACATATGCATTTTCATAAACCCACGCCTCATCACCAACCCAACAATTGTCATCATGGCTAAGATTTCTTTCAGTCTCTACAAAGCCACCAAGATCACCTTTTTTAATATCTCCGAAATTCTTTAATGCACGTATGCGGTAGAGAGTTTTTCCATCAACTTTAATTGTCTCATCAGTCAGTTCATATTTCTTTTTTATCATAATAACCTCCTCTTAATGCATGCTTTGTCTTTTAAGCTCTTGAGACAGCAGCCCCATACCTTTTGTGGTGATTTTTGCGCAAGGAATGACCTTTTCTATTCCATTTGCGGTTTGAAGTGTGATAGTTGGACAATCCATAAGTTGCTT
>NZ_JBHIQP010000047.1:0-1609 GCF_042196625.1 Bartonella sp. AC535YNZD
ATCGTCCATGAAAATCGTGAAATGGCAACTCAACTCTTAGAAGAAGGGTTTAAATACAGCGATGACTCCTATAAAACTATGTTTATCAAAGAGCACCCCATCGCCGTGGTGGATCGTGATGAAAAGGGTAATATAATCTATAAAATAGATGCGAATGGACAGTATATCAAAGACGCTCGTGGACAAAAAATCCCTAAGTTTCATTATTTAACGGATGAAGAAAAGCAGCATTTGCAAGAAGGCTCTGATGGCAAAGTGCATGTGTCCTTTAATGGCATCTTTACGCCACCCTATGAAGCTGCTGTTTATGCAGAGCAACATGCGGAGAATAAAAATGAACCGCTTTATTTTGTTGTGTTCCCAGAAGCCGATTCTGCTATTTCAGAACTTCTAGTCGCGGGCTATCAGAAGTTTATGGAAAATAACTTTTGGGGTTTGACCAATTCAACACAAGAAGCAAAAGATTTGATGTATAGCTATGGTCTTACAGGGTTAGAACTTTATGGACATAGTCGCGGGACGATGACATTGGGGAATATGCTGAATTCTTTCAAACAAGAAGGTGTTCACGGTATAGCCAACAACACGAATATCAATTTCTATGGACCAGCCTTTAATGTTTTAGTTGCATCCGGTCTGTTAGGTTATGTGAGTGATGGCAAACAAACCACTGTTGGCTTTGATGGGCATAGATATGACTTTGTAAGCAGAATTATTGGCGGCAATGGCTATACTTATGAGACAATACCTGCTGGTAGTAACGTTTTGACAGAATGGTGGAGAGTGGTCATGAATCCCATAAGCTCCCATACCTGTCTTGGAGATGTGGGGCGTATGTGCAGCATGCTTTACGGCTCATCCCATCGTGAACAAAAACCTTGAATTAAATAATGGAGTAAAAAATGAAACAAACTCTAAAGCTATTAGGTGCTGTAACTTTGTTAAGTATCACCGGATGTCAGTTTAATAAAACTCCCATATCTTCTATAGGGGCATGGGAAAAGCCAGGAGCAGATTTTACGGAGATAGGAAAAGCCTTGTTAGAATGCGGTATGCCAACCCCTTATGATAAGGATCCAGAAAGTAGAAAGCTCAGCTATAATGCAAATGCAACAATTGATGCTTGCATGCTCCAAGCGGGATTTCGCTATAAATATGATGTGGGGGGAGGCTGGTGTGGAAATCATAAAGCCGAAAACCTTCCGATTTGTCGTCCAGGCGCTGTTGTTCCACAGCGCAGTGTCAAGAAGCGCTTAAACAGCCCGTTTTGTAAAAAGCATCCAGAACAATATGAATGCTATCCTTAAGTCTTTCTTGTGATGATCAACAATCTGCCATCCTTGCCTTTGCTTGGAATGTCGGGATTGTTTTCTCAACCAATCATCTCAATATTGTTCACCGTTGTTTTAAGCAGCGGTGACAGGAAATATCAACAGGCTTTAGAGCCTTTTTATTGTAAATAAATCCATTGAAAGAGGGAAAAATGAAAAAAATCTTAAAACTATTGAGTTGTATAGCTCTGTTAAGTATCACTGGATGTGTTAACTCAATTCCCTCACTTTCTCCAGCATTATGGAGAAATAAAATACTTTTAGAATGTGGAGTACCG
>NZ_JBHIQP010000048.1:0-1563 GCF_042196625.1 Bartonella sp. AC535YNZD
ACAAGAGAGTGTGAAAAGTTTGATGGCGGTCAGTATTATACCACACCAGAAAATGCGGATTTTAGTACCAAAGCGCAAGTAAAAGCATGGGTTTACGGTGGGAATATTCCGAAAAGCGTTCTCAATTACGAACCTCTTATAGACGAGATCAATAAAGGCATAAAAAAACTATCAGAAGTTGCTTGATTTTAAAGAACATGACCTCTAAGTGTGAAGAAGGATGGGCTAAGTCTTTCTAAAGATGCCCTACTTGCTCTAAAGGTGAAATATGTGGGATTGAGCTGTTATGCCGAGCTTGCCACAAATCATGCTTTTGTTGCAGTTTAAGCCAGAATTCCGCATCATTTAAACCCGCTTTTTCTAACCGTAAAGCTAAGTTAATGCTAATCGCCGCATGGCAGTTTAAGATGCGGGATAAAGTTAAACGTGCAACGCCAAGACGATTTGCAGCTTCTGTTACTGTTAACCCTAATTCATCAAGCAATTCTTCTTTCAAAATGCCGCCAGGGTGTGGAGGATTGTACATCATAATAACACCTCAAAACTCAATGGTAATCTTGATAATCAACCAGTTCAACGTCTGTCCCAATGAAACGAAAGGTAACACGCCAATTTGCATTGACACGCATTGACCAGTAACCTTTTAAATCGCCCATAAGCGCATGTAGACGATACGATTTAAGAGTAACTTGTTCAGGCGCGGATATTGTATCTAAAATTACTAAAATGTTTGCTAATTTTTTAACATGCGCGGGTTGTATGCCTTTGCACTCTCCTCTTTCAAAGAATAATTTCAACCCTTTATGCTTAAAACTAACGATTGCCATATATACCCTCTTGAGACTTGGTACTATACACCATGCATTTATGTCAATTGATTATTTATCAAAGAGCGCCTTAAAACATAATGTTATATGTTAATAATCAATAATATCCTTTTGAAATAATAGAAAAAATAATAAAACTATGCTAAGATTTCTCACATATTTAAATACAAATTTAAGGTAATGACAAACATGCTAAATAAAGTGATGTTAATTGGCTATTTAGGGAATGATCCCGAAAGCAAAACAATGAATTATGGAACAGAAGTAGTCAATTTTCGTATGGCAACTTCTGAAAGCTATACGGATAAAAATACTCATCAAAAAGTAGAGAAAACTGAATGGCACTCCGTGGTGATTTTTAATCCACATTTGGCAAAAATAGCGCTTCAGTATCTAAACAAAGGTTCAAAGGTTTACATTGAAGGCAAATTACAGACACGCAAATGGCAAGATAAAAATGGGCATGACCGTTACACAACAGAGATTGTCTTACCACAATTCAAAGGCGAGTTGTATTTGCTTGATGCCCAAAAAGAGCAATCTGCTCACCCCTCCCCCATTACTTCTCAAAATTATGCTATTGCTTCAGGTGCTAAAGATTATAGCGCATCTCTTAATGATAGCATGCCATTTTGATTAAAAAATAGAGCAAAGAGAAACATGTGGGCTCCCACAGATTAGGGGATGTATGAAAAAGAAAGATACTCATATTTCACAAGTGAAAGTACGTCAAGAT
>NZ_JBHIQP010000049.1:0-1522 GCF_042196625.1 Bartonella sp. AC535YNZD
AAGAGAGCTATGCAGCTCAATAGTTTTAAGATTTTTTTCATTTTCCCCTCTTTCAATGGATTTATTTACAATAAAAAAGCTCATAAGCCTGTTGATATTTCCTGTCACCGCTGCTGAAAACAACAGTGAACAATATTGAAATGGTTAGTTGAGGAAACAATCCCGCCATTCCAAGTGAAGGTAAGGAGGGGGATTGTTGATCATCACTTAAGGCTGACATTCATCCGCGTTTTTATACCTTTTACAAAAAGGGCTGTTCAAGCGCTTCTTGACACTGCGCTGTGGTATGACAGCACCTGGACGACAATTTGGAAGGTTGTCTTCTTTAAAAGTATAACACCAGCCCCCCCCCTCAACTCTATTTTTATAGCGGAAACCTGATTGGACCATGCAAGCATCAATGGAAACCATTGCATTAGGAGTGAGCTTTTGAGTTTCTAAATCCTCATCATAAGGCGTTGGCATTCCACATTCTAATAAAGCTTTTCCTATCTCAGTAAAATCTGCTCCTGGCTTCTCCCACATATACATATACCCTGGAGCAGGTTTATCGATATTGCATCCAATCACGCTTAACAGAACGAGCCCGCTTAATAGTTTTAATATGTATTTCATTTGTTCCTCCTTGAAGGGATGTATATACGATTAGGATCCCCATAATCGCTTTGACATGCCTTACTTGCATGACTATAACAAACATGAGGGCTGGGATAACCAAATAGTACTTTCTTTGCCTCTTTCACTACGTTACTACCAAGGGGTCTCTTGTCAAAAGTAGCGGGATTTTTGCCAAACACAACACCAACAAAATCATCTGCATGGTTTTCCAAGCCGACAGTGGTTTTCTTTCCATCCCTTAAGATATATAACGTATCTGCCATGTCTTGAGTATTATAAGCTGGACCAAAAAAATTAACCGTTGTTTCCTTTGCTATACCGTGAACACCATGCTTTACTAAATCATGTGATCCATTTCCTGCTGTTATGGTACCACGACTATGGGCATCATCATGCAATCCTGTATTGCCATAAAGATACATTGTATCCTGGAATTTCTTGGTTGAATTGGTCAATCCAAAAAAAAGTCTACCTTCCAGAAACTTCTGAAAAATCGCTATCCCTACTTCCACTTCCCAGTCTTCAGCTTCTGGAAAGTATGTAAAATAAAGGGGACCATGATCATTGTCAGCAAACTGGACAGTATAACGCGCAGCATCATCTGGTGAGGTAAAAATACCATTGTAAAACATATGAACCTTGCCATCAGAACCTTTTTGTAAATGTTTTTCTTCTTCAGGCGTTAAATAACGATACAGAGGGACTTGTCTTCCATAACTGTCTTTGATAGGTTTTCCATTTTTATCTGTTGCATAGAGGACATTGCCATTTTCATCATGCAAAACCTCACCCTCAGGATGCTCTTTGAGATATGCGAATTCGCGTATTTTGTCCCAGTATCCCAATCCTTCATCCGATAAATCATTGATCATATCTACGCGATTATGTACTACCCCCTCAAGCG
>NZ_JBHIQP010000050.1:0-1500 GCF_042196625.1 Bartonella sp. AC535YNZD
TCTTCATATTCATAGAGGTTGTAAAAATACTCCTCTGCTCCATCTCCCCAAGGAACATACCCAACAGCCGTTGCAACCCACTTTTTTTGCATGGGCTGTTTATGATTTGTTAAGAACAGTTGTTTTAATATTTCCATGTTTTAATTCCTATTTTTACCAATAGGTTAATTTACCTAAAATTTGACCGTACAGAGCGTTTTGTGTTACTGGTGTGGTTTTCATCATAAAATCTTTAAATCGCTTTGTACGGTACCTTTTTATCGATTTAAACACATGCCTAATCGTAAAATGATCAGCACTTTTCACTAGTTTGCTGTTTTAAGCCGCTTTTGAATTGCTACTGTCATGACACTCTTCACTAGGCTTGCCTATTCTCATGAATGAAATGCGCTTGCCTCCTAAGGCTAGGTTACGCGTATTTTCAACTGCTGTAAAAACTCTCTCAGCAACACCATAAAGCCTGCTTTCTAAATCACGACAATACTGCGCTAGATCAGCGCATGAAGGCACAAATGTTGTGGACATGCCTTTTGCTTCACCACGTATAAGATTTTTAACAGCTTGCAATAAAGACCAGAGTGAAATGCCGTTAAGAGCTGCGATATAAGCCTTTGCACGCGCTTCTACATTCGAAACTTTTTGCATTGTCAAACCACCTTCAAGCACATCAAGAGCCTCTGCTATATCTTCAACAGATGCTTTCACGGTAAATAAGTTTTGGACTGTCTGATAGGCTTCTAAAGCTTGTTTCTCTAGGACTGGTGTCAATTCCATGCCACTGATCAAGGTCCATGGGAACTCCAGGGTTACACATTGCTCTATCTGTTGCACGGTATCTTGTAGAGGCGTCACTAAGCTGTGTTGCACCGATAAGATTACGGATTGTCTCTCCGGTACTACCACGAGTTCTTTGATCTTTTGAAAAGTTTCCATTGTTTCCACCATTGTTGTTCGTGTTTTTCGTTTTTTCTAAATCATCAACTGCCTTGCGTACCCAGTTACGCCATGTTGCTTGCCAATCGGTTTTGGTTGCATTTGCTCCGGCTTTTGAACGCCAATAATCTCGAAATTTTGCGATTTCGACTTTCACGCGCTCTGGAGGCAAGCCCTCTTCGATTGCAAAATCGTAATCCGGTTCAAAATCCTCTGGCAATCGACAACCGCGATTAGCTTGCGCTCGTTTTGCTTTTTTGGGAACGTTCTCTTGCTCGTGAATGGGAGGTTGGTTATCTGCTATCGTTTCGTTTTGCTCTGATGTGGTCTCAACAGCAGCAACCTCGATTGGCTCTTGAACCAAATCAGTGATTTCTAAATCTTCAAAATCAATTTCTTTTTTTGATAAAACGATAGTTTTATTTTTTTTATATATATTATTCTTATTCTGGTTCTTTATAGCTAGATTTTGCTTGTCGTTTGCTTCAGCAAAAAAAACGTTTTGCTTATCATTTGCTTCAGCAAAATTATTAATATGTTGTTTTATATTATTTTTTGCTTTTGCAC
>NZ_JBHIQP010000051.1:0-1189 GCF_042196625.1 Bartonella sp. AC535YNZD
AACAAGCATTATTTATTCAATGATCTTAGAGACGATACCGGCACCAACAGTACGACCACCTTCACGAATAGCAAAACGAAGTTTTTCCTCCATCGCTATTGGAACGATCAACGAAACATCCATGGCAACATTATCACCGGGCATAACCATTTCTGTACCTTCTGGAAGCGTAACAATACCTGTAACATCCGTCGTACGGAAGTAAAACTGTGGACGATAATTCGTGAAAAATGGCGTATGACGTCCACCTTCATCTTTTGTCAAAATGTAAGCTTCTGCTTTAAACCGTGTATGAGGTGTAACGGATCCTGGCTTCGCCAATACTTGACCACGCTCAATCCCTTCACGGTCAACACCACGTAGCAGAGCTCCTATATTATCACCCGCTTGACCTTGATCCAAAAGCTTGCGGAACATTTCAACGCCTGTAACCGTCGTCTTAGAAGTTGGACGAATACCGATAATCTCGATTTCCTCTCCAACTTTGATAACACCACGCTCAACACGACCCGTAACAACGGTTCCACGACCCGAAATCGAAAACACATCCTCTATCGGCATCAAAAATGGTTGATCAACAGGACGCTCAGGGGTTGGAATATAATTATCAACTTCACTCATTAAAAGACGAACAGCATCTTCACCAATGCTTTTATCCTTATCCTCAAGAGCTGCCAACGCAGAACCCTTAACAATTGGTATATCATCGCCTGGGAAATCATATTTGGATAAAAGTTCCCGAACCTCAAGCTCTACAAGCTCTAAAAGTTCTGCATCATCAACCTGATCAACTTTATTAAGAAAAACAACAATTGCTGGGACACCAACCTGACGTGCAAGCAAAATATGCTCACGTGTCTGAGGCATTGGGCCATCCGCTGCTGAAACAACCAAAATAGCACCATCCATCTGTGCTGCCCCTGTGATCATGTTTTTCACATAATCAGCGTGTCCTGGACAATCAACGTGCGCATAGTGACGATTTTCTGTTTCATACTCAACATGTGCTGTAGAAATAGTAATTCCACGTGCACGTTCCTCTGGCGCAGCGTCAATTTGGTCATAAGCTTTAAATTCACCAAAATATTTCGTAATCGCTGCTGTCAACGAGGTCTTCCCATGATCAACGTGACCAATCGTACCAATATTAACATGCGGTTTTGTTCGTTCAAACTTGCTCTTCGCCATT
>NZ_JBHIQP010000052.1:0-1116 GCF_042196625.1 Bartonella sp. AC535YNZD
ACGGGTTTTGGTGTGGGATCAGGCAAGGGCTTTGTATCGATATACGGGAGTGAGGGAAAGACAGAAAATGAAGAGAGCTTTGAGCATCAAGGTTCTTCTCTCAATGCGGATGGTACGATCAACATCACTGCCAAGAAAAAAGATGTGACAATTGTTGGCTCTGACCTTGCAGGTGAGAATATTAACCTTTCGGCAGCGCGTGATGTCAATGTGCTTGTTGGTCATAATAGCCATTCCTCAAGCTCAAAGGAAGAACGCACAGGTTTTGGGTTTCAGTTTGAAAAGAGCAACAGCGGTGCTTCCTTGGGGGTTGGAATTGCAAGCGCCAAAGATACGGGCGATCAATGGGAAAATACTTCTACACAATCACACATCACGGCACGCCAAGATGTGCAGATTACTGCTGACAATGATGTGAATTTACAAGCAGCCATTGTTTCGGCGGATCGTGATGTCAACATTGATGCCGGCAATAATATCACCCTATCAGAAAGCTATGATACCTCTAACGCAAAAGAAAAGCATGAAAAGTCTTTTGCTGGTGTGACAACTTCCGTTGATATCGGTGTCCTTGGCACGGTACAAGGCTTAAAAGATGCCGCGGACCGTATGAATAATAAGGATGGCAATAACACCGTTCTTAATGGCATACTGACTGGCATGAAAATCAATCACCTCTTTAATAAAGGCAAGAATTTTGTTGATTGGCTGACTGGCAACACAGGGGAAAAGGGGAACACAACCAAAGGACTGAGTAGCTCATTAGGAGGGATGGGGGGCTCCACCAAGGATGCTCTTGCCAATATGGCTGGTGCATCTGGCAGTGTAACCGTGGGCTTTAAAACTGAGAAAACAGAAGCCTCTGTTCAGACCTCCACAGCGGTGACAGATAGCATAGAAGGCGGACGCGCTGTTAACATGCAAGCCCACAAAGGCAGCATTCATGGTGTTGGCGTTGATATTATCGCTGGTACCAATCCAATCTATGTGCTGGAAAATGATGCACAGAGCGGGAATATCACCATGGAAGCAGGTGAAGATATCACCTTTGAAAGTGCGCAAAACACGCAAAGCACACAAAACAGCAGTGAAAGTTCTTCAATGAGTGTTGGCACC
>NZ_JBHIQP010000053.1:0-1109 GCF_042196625.1 Bartonella sp. AC535YNZD
ATAATACCTCCGGTCAGCGTTGTTTTATCTTTAACGTTGATCTTAAAACCACCATCACCCGCTTTGATGCCTGATTGCTCCACAACACTATGATAATCACTAGAGGATTTATCCTTGTTCAAGGAAATATTGGTTGTGGCTGTACCATCCTTTTCTCGGCTATTATAACCAATGGAAACAGAGTTTTGCTTGCTGGAGCTTTGTCCCTTATCACTGTGGCTGACAACGGTAAAATCACCCCCTACTTCCATTTCTACACGCTCTCCAGAAACCACGGCGCCTGCCAATGTGGTGTTTGCCCCACTCGTTGTGTGAACTGTGCCGGTGCCAATAATATGGCTGTTCTTCTGGTGAACCTCCTCACTGGAACCCTTGCCTTTACCAAAAGAAGCATTCCCCATCCACCCTGTACCACCGGTACCATAACTATACCCAACATTCATTGAAGCGCTTTGCGTGTGGTTTTCTGTGCTTTGCGTATTTTGCGCACTTTCAAAGATGATATCTTCACCTGCTCCCATGGTGATATTCCCGCTCTGTTCATCATTGCTTTGCATCGGGTTTGTACCGGCAATAATATCGGCTCCAACACCATGGATGCTGCCTTTGTGGGCTTGCATGTTAACAGCGCGTCCGCCTTCTATGCTATCTGTTACCGCTGTAGAGGTCTGAACAGAGGCTTCTGCCTTCTCTGTCTTAAAGCCCACGGTTACGCTAGCAGAAACATCAGCAATATCACGAATAGACTGTTTGTTTCCACCTTTCATCCCATTATAAAGACCTTTACCTTTGCTATAGAGATCATAGCCTTTTAGACCAGCAATAAGACCATTGCCGATTTTGTGTTTTGTATCCCCATGACCAAAACGTTTGGCTGCATCCTTTACATCTTTTACTGTACCAAGAATGCCCACATTGACAGAGCCTGTCACACCAGCAAAAGACTTTTCATGCTTTTCTTTTGCGTTAGAGGTATCATAGCTTTCTGATAGTGTGATATTATTGCCTGCATCAATGTTGACATCACGATCAGCCGAAACAATGGCTGCTTGTAAATTCACATCATTGTCAGCAGTAATCTGCACATCTTGGCGTGCCGTGATGTGTGA
>NZ_JBHIQP010000054.1:0-1102 GCF_042196625.1 Bartonella sp. AC535YNZD
CGGTACTCCACATTCTAAAAGTATTTTATTTCTCCATAATGCTGGAGAAAGTGAGGGAATTGAGTTAACACATCCAGCTGTAGTTAAGAGAGCTATGCAGCTCAATAGTTTTAAGATTTTTTTCATTTTCCCCTCTTTCAATGGATTTATTTACAATAAAAAGGCTCTAAAGCCTGTTGATATTTTATCTCCGTTTTTCAAGACAGTTCTGAACTGAGTTGAGATGGTAAATTGAGAAAACAATCCCGACATTCCAAGTAAAGGCAAGGATGGCAGATTGTTGATCATCACAAGAAAGACTTAAGGCTGGCATTTGCGACTATTTTTATATTTTTTACAAAACGGGCTGTTTAAGCGCTTCTTGACACTGCGCTGTGGTATGACAGCACCTGGACGACAAATCGGAAGGTTTTCCGCTTTATGATTTACACACCATCCGCCCCCCCTTTCTTCATAGCGGAATCCTGATTGAACCATGCAAGCATGAATTGTTGCTATTGCATTATTACTGAGCTTTCTACTTTCTGGATCCTTATCATAAGGGGTTGGCATACCGCATTCTAACAAGGCTTTTCCTACCTCTGTAAAATCTGCTCCTGGCTTTTCCCATGCCCCTATAGAAGATGTGGGAGTTTTATTAAACTGGCACCCAGCTATACTGAATAGAGTTACAGCACTTAATAATTTTAAGGTTTGTTTCATTTTTTACTCCATAATCTAATTCAAGGTTTTTGTTCTAGATGAGATGTGCCATAATTATATCTACATTTATAACTCGCATCTCCAAGGCAAGTATGGGAGCTTATGGGATTCATGATCACTCTCCACCATTCTTTCCACATGTTACTACCAGTAGGTATTGTCTCGTAAGTATAGCCATTGCCGCCAATAATTCTGCTGACAAAGTCATATCTATTCCCATCAAAACCAACAATGGTTTGTTTGCTATCACTCACATACCCTAACAGACCGGATGCAACTAAAACATTAAAGGCTGGTCCATAGAGATTGATAGTCGTGTTTTCGTTGGCTATACCGTGAACACCTTCTTGTTTGAAAGAATTCAGCATATTCCCCAATGTCATCGTCCCGCGACTATGTC
>NZ_JBHIQP010000055.1:0-1053 GCF_042196625.1 Bartonella sp. AC535YNZD
GGAAGCAGCAATATGGATATCTTTTCCAGAGAGAACAGTGGTCTCTTTTCCAGAACTTAAATGAGAGCCATTGTGCACCGCGACATGAAAGGTTTGATCCCCGCGATGGCTATTGGCACTGTTGCGTGTGGCATCAATCGAAACATTCCTCTCAGCTTGCAAGAGAAGTTTATCCGTTGTTTGAACATCAGAGCCTAAGATATTCAAATCTTTTCCAGAGGAAAGCGTTGTCGAGCCACCAGAGTTGACTTCTGATTTATGATGCATGGTGGCATCACCCTGTTCATCATGGTAATGGGTTTCTGCTGAACCGATCGTCAAGTTGCCTTCTTCTGTAGCCATAGCAAGATCACCCCCGGTGGTGATCCCCACCCCTGAGGCTGTGATATCTTGCTTGGCAATCACGCTCGCATTGCCACCAGCAGAAAGTGCCTCGGTGTTTAAAACGGTCTCCACGCCGTCAACCGTTGTGCGCCCTGCATCCAAACGAATATTCTTCTCCGCAACTAAAACAGCATCCCCACCCGCCGCAAAATGCCCCCCTTGACTAAAGATATCCCCGCCATGCACATGCAATTGGTGGTTTGCCGCAATCCGCCCTGAATTGGTTATTGTGGAATTGCCGGTATTCTGGCTGGTGATATTGATATCATCGCCCATGATCAAAGCCCCAGCAGAAACAAAGGAGGCTCTGTCTTTTTCAGGGATGTAAAGCACCGGTGCATAAACATCCATGCCCTTGACCTGTTGGCGCACATAAATCACCATTGGGGCTTCTAGGGACGCCAATTGTTCTTCACTCAAAGCCTCACCAAAGGGGAGATTGTGGGCTTTTGCATAGTCTGCCCCGACATCCAGCAAAGTTTTGACTTGTTCAATGGCATCACTTCCAGGAATAAAGGAACCTTTGCCCAAACCTTGACCAACAAGATCACGCATTTGTTTTTCAATCAATTCCTTTTCAAAATAAGCATCCCCTAAGAAAAAAATCTCTCTGTCAGGATTGTAACCAATTCTGTTCAAATAATAGGCTGAGCCATAAAACTTGCCGAC
>NZ_JBHIQP010000056.1:0-1031 GCF_042196625.1 Bartonella sp. AC535YNZD
CGAGCGGTAGAACGTTTGCAACAGGGTATAAAGGTGTTGTTTTTGATCCGCAGATTCAGGTTGTTTATCAGCATCTTAAGTTTAATCAGGCGTTTGATGTTGATAATCTTGATGTTGATTTAGGAAAATTTCATCAATGATTCAGAATACTCATTCATCATTTTACATATTGAATAAAAAACTGAATATTATAAATTTCTTTCATTTCAAACCTGTTTATATTTAATCAATTAACCCGTTGTCCATCACAAACGAAGCTGGCATGTAAAGAAGGACTTTTGAAAAAAGGTGAATTGCTTCTTATGAACATTCTAGGGTGCTAAAATCTGCGCAAATATTGAATGCTGAAAAAAGAATGATGATATCCGCGCATGACCGCAATAAAAATAATATCCTATATCTTATCGAAATTTTTCTGCCACCTATCATTTACAAAACAACAACAGTAACAATACGATAAAGCATACTTTACTTTTATTATAATTTGACCTCAAACTCCCTCTGTTTGTTCTAAAAACAAGTATTTATCCAAAATTCTTAAGTAAATATCCTAAAAAAGGGAACAAATAGCGTATAAATGATATAAACGTGAATAAAGTTCTAAAACAAAATTCAAAACAATGCATAAAACTCATCAAGACTAAACTTATGATCTATAAAAATTAATAAAGAAATGGACAAAAACAATCATCAATATCGTCTCTTTTGAAAGCTTATGCCACAAGCATTTAGCGTTTAATCTTCTCACATTCACAATGAAATCTGTCCTCATATCTTAACATCAAAAATTTTAGAAAAATTCCTCATCGCATAAAAGAAAGCATCTATTGTAATCTTTTATATCAAAAAAATAACCATATTGATGAAGCAAAATAAATTTCAATACATTAAAAGGCAGAAAATCTTCTGCCTTTTAACTAAAAATACATATTGCTCCTTTTCAAAAAAGATGGCGCAATCCAGCAGAGAAACTCGTTCCAGAAAAACCAATTTTCTTAAATCTATGCTGATAAGTGACATCTCCACGAAGA
>NZ_JBHIQP010000057.1:0-991 GCF_042196625.1 Bartonella sp. AC535YNZD
ATTATGCTATTCAGGATGTTCGGAAAGAAGCAAGACAAGCTGCTGCTATTGGTCTAGCGGTGTCCAACTTACGTTACAATGATGCACCAGGAAAGTTAAGTGTTGCATTTGGTAGTGGTATATGGCTCAATCAGTCCGCATTTGCTCTTGGTGCTGGTTATACATCTGAAGATGGAAATATCCGCTCTAGTCTATCTGTGACAAATGCCGGAGGGCACTGGGGTGTCGGTGTAGGATTAAGCTTAACTCTAAATTAATAAAATTCACTACGATTATTTTCAAAAACGCTCCTGTCTATACGAGACAGGGGCGAAAAGAGTTACACGATTAAAAGAACGGCTCTCACAAATAACAAAGTCAGCATTAATATTGAAAATAAAAAAAGAGAAAATGTATGAAGAGTGGTGTGTTTTACGCAAATTTGACAGAATTCGTGGAGGGGGGTAGTTGGTTGTTACATGACAGTAAGCAGCGGATAAGACAGTTTTTGATGATGCAAAAAAAATGTAGATAAATACTTTTCTGAATCCAAGGATAATGCGATGAATAATGGTGTTAACGAATCGTAATCCTCCACCGATATGAAATTTGAAATGTTTAGTTATGCCATTGAAGATGTTCGGAAAGAGGCAAGACAAGCAGCGACTGTTGGTTTGGCAGTGGCAGGTTTGCGTTATAACGATACACTAGGAAAGTTAAGTGTTGCATTTGGTAGTGGTATATGGCTCAATCAGTCCGCATTTGCTCTTGGTACTAGGTTATATATCAGAGGATGGCTTCATTTGCTCTAATATATCCGCAACAAGTTCTGCGGAGATTAGAGAAGAGGTGTTGGCTTAAGATTAAAGCTGCGTTGATGATAGCAAGGGATTCTTTTAACGACATTTATTCTTATTTTATTAAAATGAGTGTGAATATTTTTTTACAGATGCACAGTATTTATCTAGAGATAAGCATAATATTTGATGACACTATAAATTTTGAGGTTTTA
>NZ_JBHIQP010000058.1:0-970 GCF_042196625.1 Bartonella sp. AC535YNZD
CTCTCTTCATTTTCTGTCTTTCCCTCACTCCCGTATATCGATACAAAGCCCTTGCCTGATCCCACACCAAAACCCGTTTCATGCTCCTCTGAATGGCTTTTATGGTGATCTGTCATGCCATCAATCGTCACATTTTCTGCTGTCACATTGATATCTTGACCGGAAAGCAGATGAGAAGCCGTGATTGTGGTCTCTTTATCTGATTGTGTGATAATGTTGCCCGTTGCCCCAAGGATAGAGGAGACCGTTGTGGTATGCGATTGAGATGTATCGGACGATTTCTCATGCAAAAAGCCACTTGATGACGATTGTGCTTGCTGATCCAAGTGTTCTTGGGCGCCTTTTATGACAATCTTTCCCCCAGAGTGAATGGTAATATCCGCTTGTTTCTGATCTCCTGGTGCTTTCTCTCCTGACGTTTCCTCTGCCTTACCGGCTATGAGCGTCGAGGCTACAACTTCCGTGTTGTTTCCGGAATCAATGGCAATGCCTTCACCCCCTGTTATGCTTGACCCCACAACTTGGCTCACATCCATCTTGTTATGCTCAGATTTGCTGCTACTAAACACCCCACCCTCTTTATGGTACGACATCTCATAATGTAAGCTATCCTCTGCATTATTGATCAGGACATCGTTGCTGGCTTTCAGCCCCACCTTGCCCTCAGCCGCAATGGAACTACCTGTGATGCTAAGATCATGCGGTTTGCCATCCTGCCCTGCAACAACAGTGGTATCACCTCCCGATTTTATCGAAGAGCCAACGGCATGAGAGGCTTGCATATCCACTTTCGTGTTTTTGCCCTGAAGATGATACTCCATCTCATCGTTTCTTACCCCTATTGTTACCTCCCCTTGGGCGCCAAGAGCAACATTACCCTTGGCATCTATATCGGAAGCAGCAATATGGATATCTTTTCCAGAGAGAACAGTGGTCTCTTTTCCAGAACTTAAATGAGAGCCATTGTGCA
>NZ_JBHIQP010000059.1:0-906 GCF_042196625.1 Bartonella sp. AC535YNZD
TGGCTTTGATAAAATCTTTGTGCCTCTCTTAATTGTTCAGAGAGTACTGAACCTTCTACATCGGCTTTTGTTTTCATGAAAAAAAGCAAATGCTGTAAAAAGCTTTATTGGTTAGATCTTATTTGAGGCATAGCTTTGTAGTTAGAGGCTACAATTTTTCTGTACAATTTACGTTTTTGTATTTCGATAAGAGTCTCTTCGTCATCGCTTAAATTTCTGACCATTTGTAGCTTTGTATATTCATTTTGGATCATGGCTGACATGGTCTTGATGCGTGTTTGCAGTTCGAAAACTTCTTTGAGATCTTTTGTTTTATTTATCTTATCTAAGAAATCGTTCATTTGTTTAAAGCGGTTCTCTGCGTCTTGGAAAGTTTGAAAACTTACAGCTTTTTCGACAATTCCACTATATTTAAGACGCGTATTAATTATTTCGCGCATTTTATAAAACGGCAACTGCTGGAAGCCGGCCCTTTTCTCTTCGAGAACAATCTCATTAAATCTTTTTTTAAATTCCCCAGTACCTATGGTTTGGTAGTTTGTCTGTGTTTTTGGGTAGATAGAAGACAAATCTTGTATGAAAGAATTCTTGTTTTCTCCTATTGTTGGTTTTTGTATCCTATTTCCTGTTATAGACTGATGAATTTTTTTCGCGTTTTCGATCTGGTTTTCATTTGTTTTAATTTGTTGTTCTAACAACTTAATAATTTCCAGTGAAAAAGGACTTTTAACAGTTGAACTTTGAGTCCCAGAACCCCAACTAAAGTTAGACGCTAGAGTTAAATTTATGATTCCCCAAAGGGTAATCATTCTTGTGATAATAAATCGCTTTTTCATCTGTCTCCTCGCTTGATTTCGGCAGGGATTGTTTTATTAATAGGCACGCGGTTCCTATCATTGGGCTGTT
>NZ_JBHIQP010000060.1:0-902 GCF_042196625.1 Bartonella sp. AC535YNZD
TTCAACCAAAAAGTTTCAAGATTTTATCTATCGTTATGGCAATGACAATGCTATTGTTGGTGGGCATAGCCGTGGTACCATAACAGTAAGCAATGGAGCAAATGACTTGCAAGAACATGGTATCCACGGTGTAGCCAAGAAAACAGACTTCTATCTTGTTGGAGCGGCTGCTCACATGCAATCGATGGCCAATACAGTAGATTATCTAAGCGATGGCGAAAAAAATTATATCTACATACAAGGCCATATGTTAGACCCCGTAAGTACAATCATTGGTTTTAATTTTCCTACAGCTTATGGGGTACGTTCCAAACCATATGATTCATTACATCCGTTAATTCTACCCCTCAGAGAGATGGGGGGAGCGATCATCGGCTATAATCCTAGTACCCATAATTGTTATGCTGATGCAAGTGCTAAGTGTAAAAATGATTACGGTTCATTTGATTTTATAAAATTTTATTCCACGAGAACAGGGAACAAAAAATGAAAATACGATTTAACTTATTGAGCCTGCTCATTCTATTAAGTATTACTGGATGTGATATGGACAAATCTCCTCCAGGGGAAGTATATGGGTGGATCAAGCCAGGAGCAGACTTTACCGAGGTAGGAAAAGCCTTATTAGAATGTGGCATGCCACATCTTAATTATCTTGAGGCTGAAAATCAAAAGCTCAGCAATAATGATAATGCAACAATTTATGCTTGTATGATTCAAGCAGGATTCCGTGACAGATATGGCGGTCCATCTTGGTGTGTGAATCATTGGAGGGAAAACCTTCCGATTTGTCGACCAGGCGCGGTCATTCCGAAACGAAGTGTTGAAAAGCGCTTAAACAGCCCTTTTTGTAAAAGGTATAAAAACGCATCTGAATGCAAACCTTAAGTGTTGCTGTTTGT
>NZ_JBHIQP010000061.1:0-894 GCF_042196625.1 Bartonella sp. AC535YNZD
TTTTGGAACATAATTAGCAAAAAGGCATTGTATCTCCAGCATATTCAAGGAGATAAAACATGGAAACTCGCATTCCTGAAGACACACCATTCGATACCAATTTTCTAGGAGAAACATCTCTAGAAGAAAAGTATCCATTCTTTCACACACCCATTTCATGGTCCGCAATCTTTGCGGGACTGGTGACGGCTCTTGCTACCTCAATCTGCCTCTCTTTTCTAGTCGCCGCTTTAGGCTTAAGCCAAATGGATTTCACTTCTTCATCCCCATTTGAAGGCTCTTTCCTCTCCTTTGGCGTGGGGTCTGTTATCGTTACACTGATTAGCCTAGCCTTGGGAGGCTTTGTAGCTGGACGTTTTGCTGAAACCTCAGGGACTCTTCATGGCTTTCTCACTTGGGCTCTCATAACATTGCTGATGACCCTCCAAGCCATCCACGTGGTTTCTAGTACAGCAAAGATAGGGGCTAAAACCGCTCTAGAAAACAGCTCCATGGTCCAACAAACCGTTGACAGCCTCAAAAACAATATTTCCCCTATACTTGCAAAATTAAACAGTGAAAGTCTTGAAAAGTTTTTTGCAAAAAACAGTGACGATGGCATCAATTTTGACCAACTTGGCAATGAATTGCACACCCTTCTCAATAAAAGCGACATTCCTGCTCTCAATGCTAATCGCTTAAAACAAACCTATCAGGCTGCACTCAATGATATTGGTTCTGCGATAACAGCTTTCAAAAATGATCCTTCTCACTATCGCACCACTTTAAAAAATCTTGGTGAACGCCTGTCTGATCGTGTAGAAGATCTCACGACAAAATTTAATCGAAGCGATATCATCAATGCGCTTATGAAGGATGGCATGACCCGTGCGGAGGCACAAACAGCAGCCAACC
>NZ_JBHIQP010000062.1:0-887 GCF_042196625.1 Bartonella sp. AC535YNZD
GCTAGACCAATAGCAGCAGCTTGTCTTGCTTCTTTCCGAACATCCTGAATAGCATAATTCAATGTCTCAAACTTCATATCCGTATAGGATTTCGACTCGTTAACACCATCATTGACAAGACCACTAATTTTCTCATCCGTATACTTATTGGCATCTTCAAGAACTATCTTCATCTGCTCTTCAGTATAATCATGTAACTGACCACCATTAACAGCTTGCTGAGAACCTGTTTCAATCTTCCCTGCCGCTACATTGTCTATCATAACAGGTTCGCTGTCATTACCTCCTACTAACGTAATGCTATTGGTCTTTTTACCATCACTATCTTTATCATAGTTAACAACGCCATCTGTTACCGCTACTTCAATATTTTTCACATGTTGATCTATCGTATCTACTTTGTCTTCAACATCTTTTACTCTCTCATTCGTGCTCCAAAGCTGACCACCATTAACAACTTCTTGCGAGCCTTCTTCTATCTTACCATCCAATACATGCGTAATCTTACTCGACTTACCATCATGCTTCGCATCATACGCGCCTTCTTCTTCATTCCAATTCAAACCATTGCTCGCCACATTCTTCTCAACATCATGAATACGGTCGTTGATACTCGTCATACCATCACTGACACCATCAAAGGCTCCTGCTACATCATGATAGATCTTCTTTGCTGACGAACTACCATCAGAATTGAATTGCGCAACCTTGAATTCCGGAGCCCTCCATTCGCCACCTTCATAGCTAGCTCCTCCGCCTAAATACATCGCTAGCGTCTGATGCAAGGAATAAAGCTGAGAACCATTCACGGCTTCCGTCGAACCTTCAGAAAGTGTGCCCGCTTTCACGCCAGAGAGACTACGTGTATCACCATTCATGTTTGCAAT
>NZ_JBHIQP010000063.1:0-872 GCF_042196625.1 Bartonella sp. AC535YNZD
TATGTCTCCATAGATGTCCAAATGTAATGCCTTTTGCGAGAGAATTGGCCATGCTTGATAGTTTGAGTAACAGCATGATGGATATAATGGACAAGATGAGAGCTCCTCCAAACATGAAGCTTACATTCTGGTTGTAGTCGAGTTTCATATCACTCAAATAGTTTGCAAAGATATTCATCATCAGATTAAATACAGTTGCTAAGAGTAGAAAGAGGATTATATAATTGACGACTTGGATTATCCATTGCTCGAAAAGGCGATGAGTTGGTTGCCAGAGCAAAGCAATGATGAAGAGTGGTCCCAATCCTACGAGAAGTGTAATAGCGATTTTTGTCAGGAGCACGAGACCCCCACCGATTGCGACTACGAGGCTTGTTGCTAGCAAGATGAGGATTCCTAAGAGACTGTAAAGCAATCCATTGGCTTCGAAGAAGACGGTTTCTTGGAAAAGACGGCCTGCATATTGGAATCCTTTGGTTGCTGCTTTGTCAAGTAAATTCATTAATTGTGTATCATTGAGTGGATTTGTTATGAGCGCCTTTGATAACTCATAGGGCATTTGTGTTATCAAAATGGCAATTTCATTCTGATAAAGTCCTGTGGTAAGAGCTATTGAAGTAATAATACTTATCCGCAGGAAACGGTTTACGAATCCGGAAAGTGGCATATCGATAGCACCCCGAATGATGAGCCAACCATAGATGACGAAAGCGATTGTGATACCGATTGATACAAAGGGTGTAATTGTAGCTATTGTTTTTGAGGAAATGTCCGTGACATATGTTTTTGTTATCTGATCAATTTTATTGAAAAGTTGCGTGAACACTGTAAAGTCCATGGAATTCCTCTTTAATGAATTTTCAACTTTTTAT
>NZ_JBHIQP010000064.1:0-872 GCF_042196625.1 Bartonella sp. AC535YNZD
GCCTGTTGATATTTTATCTCCGTTTTTCAAGACAGTTCTGAACTGAGTTGAGATGGTAAATTGAGAAAACAATCCCGCCATTCCAAGTAAAGGCAAGGATGGCAGATTGTTGGTCATTACAAACAGCAAGACTTAAGGTTTGCATTCAGGTGCATTTTTATATTTTTTACAAAAAGGGCTATTTAAGCGCTTCTTGACACTGCGCTGTGGAACAACAGCGCCTGGACGACAAATGGGAAGATCCTCGGCTTTATGATTTACACACCAAGTTCCCCCTCCCACTTTATCACGAAAACCTGATTGAATCATACAAGCTTCTATGGTCGCTATTGCATTGTAGCTGAGCTTTCTGCTTTCTGGATCAGTATCATAAGGGGTTGGCATTCCACATTCTAATAAGGCTTTTCCTACCTCAGTAAAATCAGTAACACCATTTTTCTCCCACGTAGCTATCTCTCCTAGAGGAGGTTTATCGATATTACATCCAGTTACACTCACCAAAACTATTCCACTTAATAACTTTAAAATGTGTTTCATTTTTTACTCCATTATTTAATTCAAGGTTTTTGTTCACGATGAGATAAGCCGTAAAACTTTTGGCATTTATAACCCACATCTCCAAGGCAAGTATGGGAGCTTATGGGATTCATGATCACTCTCCACCATTCTTTCCACATGTTACTGCCAGCAGGTATTGTCTCGTAAGTATAGCCATTGCCGCCAATAATTCTGCTGACAAAGTCGTATCTATGCCCATCAAAACCAATCGCGGTTTGTTTGCCGTCACTCACATAACCTAACAGACCGGATGCAACTAAAACATTAAAGGCTGGTCCATAGAGATTGATAGTCGTGTTTTCGTTGGCTATACC
>NZ_JBHIQP010000065.1:0-863 GCF_042196625.1 Bartonella sp. AC535YNZD
AGAACCATTCCATCGATACTGTTCTACAGAGTTTCTTTCGTCAATATATTTCCAAGTAAATGCCTTATAGACTGTTCCATCGCTTGAAATTGCGGTGCCATAGGTTTCTTCTTTACTATTCCAAAGTGGATTATCTAAGTAAATGTATAAGTGTCCTTTCCAAACTCCGTTATCATCTTGATGTTCGTGCCCTTGTCCCCAAAGACCAATTTTCGCATCATGATATAACATCCCATCACTGAGTTGATCAGAACCCTTTGGTCTTTGGAAAGAAATATCGCTATATTCGGTTTTTCTGTGATGACAGGCGTGCTATCAGCTTCGTTTTTCAGGGTGTTGGTTTGGATATTTAAGTTTCCACCAGCTTGAATAAAGCCTGCTTTGTTAACAAGGGAAAGGCTTTTTCCGCTGCCAGCCGCATTGGTAAAAGATAAATCACCTTCTGCCATTATGGTGCCAAAATCATTCAACAAAGCCCCATCAACTTGTAAAGCACCATTGCCCTTCACATAAATTAAGCCCGTTTTGTTGTTGGTCACATTGCCCGTCACGCTAAAGACTAAATCCTGCCCCGATGCCAATTGACCGCTATTTCCAAGCTCCCCCGTTTTGATCACGAAATCTCGTGCTGCTAAAACAGAGCTTGCCTTATCCACCATAACGCTTGGGGCAACAAAAAGAATATCTCCAGTCCCACCGCCATCTCTTACGGCTTGTAACCGCGCATTGTGAATATCAAGGGCATTGGTGCTGTTAAAATCTAAACCGCCATAAGTCAATTTACTGTCTGAGACATCAATATGATCTGCAATTAAATACAGCGTTTGCGGCGTGTAAATATGAGAACGATTATTGCTTAAATC
>NZ_JBHIQP010000066.1:0-829 GCF_042196625.1 Bartonella sp. AC535YNZD
AAAAAAAACGTTTTGCTTATCATTTGCTTCAGCAAAATTATTAATATGTTGTTTTATATTATTTTTTGCTTTTGCACCTTTTTTACCAGCCTCACTACGAACTTGCGATATGTGCTCTTTTTTATCAGCAAAATCGTTCAGCTCTTCTTCAACGCGTGTATTCCACAATCCATTATCTGTCTCAACAAGTTTATCATTCCTCATTAAGTATTCGACAAGAGTTGCAAATTTTTTCTGCGAACAATTGCAAGCACGTGCAAGCGTTTCAAAATCTTCTTTAATTGGTGCTTTTTTATCGTACATGCGAACGAGAAGCGTCATATAAGCGCCCCTTTGCTCTAACGTCATTCCATCTGTACCACTTATCCAGTCATACAAATGGAATCTTATCCATGGCATACCATTAGACATGCGCATCCCCTTCTTTCATTAAATATAAAATTGCCAAAGCATCTGCTTCGTTGTCGTCACAAGGCGCGTGACCTTTTGCACGCATTGCCTTAATCATTTCTGCTTTTGAGGCATTTCCTTTGCCTGTCATTGCTTTCTTAATGGTACCAACGGGAATGCCTTCATACGGTATCTGATGATGTTCACACCACGCCGTTAATGTTGCTAGAAAGCCCCCATAAACATGAGAAGCGTCTGTACCCACATGCCGGCGGACCTCTTCAAAATACACCGCATCAATTTCATCAACAGACCTCTTTAGTTCAGAAAGCCATTTCTTAAAGCGCAAGTAACGCATGCCACCGCCTTCAAAACGGCGTGATTGAAAATGTTCTGTATCACTTGTGATAAAACCATCTGCATCACGAAGCGCCCAGCC
>NZ_JBHIQP010000067.1:0-813 GCF_042196625.1 Bartonella sp. AC535YNZD
CTCACCCTCATGTGTAAAAACTAACACAGGCTCGTCGAGGGGAAAAACTTGGTTGTCAGCATCAGGGGCTGTGACATCCGCACCAATAGCGGTCTGATCAAATGTTGGTAAGGGACGGGAATCCTCACCAGCCTCTACAATGCGAATCCCATGATTAAATTCTATTGCCATTTTGCTCTCCAAATCAATGAAGAGACTATAACAAGCATCACCATGCTCCATAAGACTGACACTGTCAGTCAAAAAAGCCCTTTCAAAGGGCTTTTAAAGAGCGATAAAAGGACTTAAAAACATATAAGCCTGCTTATAGAACAGCTATCCATTTGACTTCTGTCATATCTTGGTTACTTGTGCATCCATTTATTCTTTCCATAATCTTATAAGAACAGCGCCATCAGCTCCAGCACCACTTGGAGAAGAATCGTCATGAGCACCAGCACCGCCACCACCAAAACCACGCCCCGCTTTTCCTGAACTATAGGAACCTTTGCCTAGTCCTCCAGCGCCACCACGTGATGTATCACCTCCAGCATCGCCTCCATTCCCACTTGTTTTACTCGTAATTCCATTCGTTCCAGCATAACCATTTCCGCCTTTGGCGATTCCTAGATGTTCGTCTGTTGCTAAACCAAAGTTTCCACCTGTACCTCCAGCGCCACCAGTGCCTGAATAGAAGGTAGTCGTACTACCACCAAATCCCGTGTGAGATTGATAGGCAGAAACACCCCCACCCCCCTTTCCTCCTGTAGCGGTAATAAAATTCTTTCCAACAACTGTTGTTCCTCCAGAGTTTCCTGTCGCACCATGCTTTGC
>NZ_JBHIQP010000068.1:0-811 GCF_042196625.1 Bartonella sp. AC535YNZD
CCATCTCTGTTTCTAACTTTTGCACACGCTCTTTAAGCGCCGTGATATCTTTCAGCATTTCCCGCGCACCTGAAGAAAAATAGGCTCTCAAAACCCCACAAATCGCAATAACCGATAACAATAAAGACAACCAGCGCTTGGCAACACTGATATAAAAATTCACTTAAAAGTGCCCTCTCTTTTGACTAAAATCGCCCGCTCCACAGCTTGTCTGCGTTGTTCGCAGATCAGTAAAGCAGCACGATCACGCCCCCAATAGTGCACCACTTCGCGCGCATTCAAAGCACGCTCTGGCAATAAAGCTGGGCGGGCACACGCCATGCGAACAACAGGCGGCAATTCAACCGATAAAAAATGATAAGAAAGGCTACCCACCGGCTTGTGTGTTGAGCAAGCGCACACGCTCAAGCCCAATGCCACCGCCAGTAACCGGCAACTTCTCATTGACTTCCTCCATTTTCACAAGCTTTTGTTCCAAAGCCGAAATCACCCCTTGCGCTCGATGCTCAGCTTCCAATGCTGCTTGACTTTGTCTCTCCTGCGCAAGCTGTGCACGTACAGAAGCCTTAGCAATCTCCAACTGCCAATACAAATCACGCGCCTTTTCCGCCTTTAAAACTTGCACTTTCATAAAGCCAAAAGCCGCCAACATCACACTGACCAAAAAAAGCAGACCAAAAGACAGTTTTGAAACAGGGCTAAACATTGCTTTTATCTCCCCACCTCGTTATCTCCACCCCATCATAGGAGCTGCTATGCCGCTTATGGGAATGCTTCCTATTGGAAAAATCCAACGAGCCAAAGCCACGAT
>NZ_JBHIQP010000069.1:0-806 GCF_042196625.1 Bartonella sp. AC535YNZD
GATCAATTTTATTGAAAAGTTGCGTGAACACTGTAAAGTCCATGGAATTCCTCTTTAATGAATTTTCAACTTTTTATCACCTTGGAACATAGATATATGCTAAACACTTCATTTGCATTTATATATTACCTAAGTGTTTTCAGCACGATATCTTGGCTTTGATAAAATCTTTGTGCCTCTCTTAATTGTTCAGAGAGTACTGAACCTTCTACATCGGCTTTTGTTTTCATCGTATGGTAGGCATCCCTTTTTTTTCATGATCAAAAATTTTCATATCAAGTTCGCGTCTTTTCCTTTTGATAAGTGATTGCTCAGCGTTACGTAAATGTGCTACCATTTGCACCTTTATAAATTCATTTTGGATCATGGCTAATGAACCATCGATATGTGCTTGAAGATCTGCAATATCTTTCAGGTTTTCTTTTGTTTGAAGTTCATTAAATAGACTTTTGAGGTATTGAAAACGATTTTCTACGTTTTCAAAAGTTTCTAAACTTACAGCTTTATCTAGTATCGATGCAAATTGTAAACGCTCTGAAATAGTTTTGCCCATTTGATCAAAAGGCCCAGAAACTTTGTTTTCGTCCTCTAGTACCTTTTGATATGATTCTCTTGAAAGCTTATCACTCTTATAGAGCGATTCTGGTTCTTTGAGAAAAAAACTAGAAAAATCTATTTTTTCAGGTCTAGTTTTTTGACTATTTGTTATAGCTTGATAGGTTTTTTCTGTTTGTGAAATTTGTTCTTTTTTCAACTCAAGCTGTTTTTTTAAGAGCTCAATAATTTCCCCTTTTTTTAATAGATTA
>NZ_JBHIQP010000070.1:0-767 GCF_042196625.1 Bartonella sp. AC535YNZD
TGGAGCGGCTGCTCACATGCAATCGATGGCCAATACAGTAGATTATCTAAGCGATGGCGAAAAAAATTATATCTACACACAAGGTCATATGTTAGACCCCATTAGTACAGTGATTGGTTACAATTGGCCTACGGCTTATAAGGCACCTTTAAATCTAGATTTTTCACTTTTGGAGAAAGGTATAAAAAATCCTTTTTATATGACGATATTTGCAGCAAACAGTTTATTTACTATAGCAACTAATCCTCTCAGAGAGATGGGGAGAGCGGTCTTGGGCCTTAACCCGAGCCCCCATAATTGTTATGCTGATGCGAGTGATGCGTGTAGATGGAATTACGGTTCATTTGATTTTAAAAAACTTTATTCAACGAGAACAGGGAACAAAAAATGAAAATGTTTTTTAATTTATTAAGCCTGCTCATTTTGTTAACGGTTACTGGATGTGACATTGAAAACATTGACAAACCTGCTCCAGGGTACGTGAGTATGTGGGAGAAGTCAGGTGCGGATTCTACTGAGGTAGGAAAAGCCTTATTAGAATGTGGAATGCCGAGTCTTATCGATCCTGATTCAGAAAATAGAAAGCAGAGCATCAATGCAAAAGCAACAACTTATACATGTATGATTCAAGCAGGATTCCGTTATAAAGGGGGAGGGAGTCCGTGTTATACTTTTAAAGAGGAAAACCTCCCCATTTGTCAGCCTGGTGCTGTCATTCCGAAGAGAAGTGTCGAAAAGCGCTTAAACAGCCCTTTTTGTAAAAGGTA
>NZ_JBHIQP010000071.1:0-767 GCF_042196625.1 Bartonella sp. AC535YNZD
TTTGAGCAAAAAGTTAACAACCAGATTACGGAAAAAGTGAATGATGTTATTGGCGATAAGGTTGATGATATTATAGGTGATAAGGTTGATGATGTTGTCGGTAAGAAGGTTGATGAAGCGATCTCTCAAGCCAATGAAAAGAGCCTAGTTCAGCAAGATGCCGACACCAAGCGTATAACGATTGGTTCAGCTGTTGCTGGCAGTGAAATCAACATAGCGAATAAGTCTGGTGAAACGCGTACGCTTTCGGGTGTTAAGGATGGAACTCTTGCCAAAGGCTCAAATGATGCAGTGACGGGTTCCCAGCTTTATGAGACGAATGAGAATGTAAAGGGTGTCAGTGATGATCTTCAGACAGTTGCTAAGAATGCGTCGAAATATTTAGGTGGCGGTGCTGATGTCTTAAAAGGGACTGAACCAACCTATAAATTAGATGATAAAGAATATCATGATCTTTCTGGTGCGTTTGGTGGGGTTGATCAAGGCTTCAAGGATCTTAAGGATCAAGTTGCTCAGAACAAAGATGAGGTTTCTGAACGTCTTCAAGATGCGTTGTTGTGGGATAACGATAAAGGTGCGTTTGTAGCTCAGCATGGTGCAGATAAGAGCAATAGTAAGATCACGTCTCTAGCAGCAGGTAATATCTCTAAAGATTCCAGTGATGCGGTCACGGGTTCTCAGCTTTATTACATGAATGAACAGCTTGCTGGCTATTTAGGTGGCGGAGCTGGATATGATGGTGAAGGTCAATGGCAAGCTCCACACTT
>NZ_JBHIQP010000072.1:0-764 GCF_042196625.1 Bartonella sp. AC535YNZD
AGAATCCCGAATATCGTAAGATTGTCTCATTTCAAATCTGTTTATCTTGAATCAATCAAAACCATTCGCTTGCACGTCACAAGCGAAGCTGGCGTGTGGGTAAAAACTGTATAAGAAAGAACTAAAAATGGCTCTTATGAATCGTCTTACGTGCCAAGGGCTGTCGCAACACCCACGAGCTGGCAAAGTGTGTGATGGTGCCGGCTTGCTTTTTCATAAACGTAAAGATGGAAGTGCTCAATGGTTTTATCGTTATACCATTCATGATCGCCATCGCGAAATGGGCTTGGATGCTCTTTGAGAGATGTTTCTTTAAAAAAGAGCGTGAATTGGCAAACCAATGGCATTCTGTTTTACGTAAAGGTCGTGATCCCATTAAAGAACGCAATAAACAAAAGTGTGAAGCAATCTCCATTATTTAAAAGATATCGCTTTGGGTACTTTTGAAAGTCGGAAAGCTGAATTAAAAGGTAATGGTAAGAATGGGAACTGGTTTTCTCCCTTGCGGCTTTACATTCTCCCTAAATTAGGCAGTCTGTCCATTTCAGAAATTACCCAAACAGAGATACGCAACACGCTTGTTCCTATTTGGCATACAAAAGCTACAACAGCAGAGAAAGCACTAAACCGTCTTAATATTTGTCTCAAACATGCTGCGGCTTTGAGTTTGGATGTTAATTTACAAGCAACAACAAAAGCACGCGCGCTCTTAGGAAAACAACGTCATAAAACGCAAAATAGACCAGCAATGGATTGGAAAGATG
>NZ_JBHIQP010000073.1:0-756 GCF_042196625.1 Bartonella sp. AC535YNZD
CCTAAGAAAAAAATCTCTCTGTCAGGATTGTAACCAATTCTGTTCAAATAATAGGCTGAGCCATAAAACTTGCCGACATCAAGAAATTCTGCCCGCGTTTCATAAATGAAATTTTGATTGGGCAGCGTGCCACCAACCCCACCCGATTGGGGCTTTGGTAAAGGGAGCCCCTCAGAAAGTTCCCCTGCATTATTGAGATCCACTTTTGGTGTAAAGAGAGCATCAACCCCGGTTAAACCACTTAAGGACTCCAGTGGTTTACGTTCAGCTGCTTGTGCTTTAAAATGCGCATCCCCTGTAATGGAACCTTCCGCTGCCGTGTTATTGAGTTGATCGACCACCAAATTCAACGTGCCACCCGCTTGGACAAGACCAGGAACGCTCTCCAAAGCTTCTGAACCAATCTGGCGATCCTTGCCATTGGCTATATCTAAAGAAACATCGCGGCTTCCATCAGCTTTATAACCATAACAACTGTCTGTATTAGCCTGACAACCAAGATAAGTGTTTTTATAAGCCGTTGCACCTAAATTGGTCAGCACATTGGCGTGGATATCGGCATTTCCCCCCGCTCCTATAGAGCTATAATGGTTATCAATGGTATCAGCATTAATGATGAGATTGCCACTAGATTGTATTACCCCCGAAACAGTTGGTTTATGCGAAAATGCTTGTGTGACAGTCTTTTCTATCATGTGTGACCAATTTTCGTTTATTGACCAGCCCCCTCCTGCCTTCCGCCGAGAACCATTCCAT
>NZ_JBHIQP010000074.1:0-749 GCF_042196625.1 Bartonella sp. AC535YNZD
GCTGAACCGATCGTCAAGTTGCCTTCTTCTGTAGCCATAGCAAGATCACCCCCGGTGGTGATCCCCACCCCTGAGGCGGTTATATCTTGTTTAGCAATCACCGTTGCATTACCACCAGCAGAAAGCGCCTCGGTGTTTAATACGGTCTCCACGCCGTCAACCGTTGTGCGCCCTGCATCCAAACGAATATTCTTCTCCGCAACTAAAACAGCATCACCACCAGCAGAAAAATGCCCCCCTTGACTAAAGATATCCCCGCCATGCACATGCAATTGGTGATTTGCCGCAATCCGCCCTGAATTGGTTATCGTGGAATTGCTGGTATTCTGGCTGGTGATATTCACATCATCGCCCATGATCAAAGCTCCAGCAGAAACAAAGGAGGCTCTGTCTTTTTCGGGGATGTAAAGCACCGGAGCATAAACATCCATGCCCTTGACCTGTTGGCGCACATAAATCACCATCGGCGCTTCTAGGGACGCCAATTGTTCTTCACTCAAAGCCTCACCAAAAGGGAGATTGTGTGCTTTTGCATATTCTGCCCCGACATCCAGCAAAGTTTTGACTTGTTCAATGGCATCACTTCCAGGAATAAAGGAACCTTTGCCCAACCCTTGACCCACAAGATCACGCATTTGTTTCTCAATCAATTCCTTTTCGAAATAAGCATCGCCTAAGAAAAAAATCTCTCTGTCAGGATTGTAACCAATTCTGTTCAAATAATAGGCTGAGCCATAAAACTTGCCGAC
>NZ_JBHIQP010000075.1:0-730 GCF_042196625.1 Bartonella sp. AC535YNZD
TTTGTGAAATTTGTTCTTTTTTCAACTCAAGCTGTTTTTTTAAGAGCTCAATAATTTCCCCTTTTTTTAATAGATTAGTAAGCTCCAGATATTTTGCTGATGGAGCAGATACGAAAGTTGATTTAGGTACCTGAGCTGTGGGAGATACTGGAGGTGTGTTAGATGGCTTAGAGCCAATAGGTTTGGACGGTACGCGATTTCTTATCGTTCCCAAATTAGAAAGGTCAATTTTAATATCGGGTGGAAGTTTACGTGGTGGCTCATAGCCTTTTGGTGGTTTTGGTTTATAATTGTTGCTTGAATCGAGATCTCCTGACCCTATACTAGGAACTGCAAAACGGCTATGACCTCCTCCTTGCTTAGTAAGAGTGTTACTTCTTGCTAAGTTTGTTGTTCCAAAAAAAGCACTAATCGCTATGATAATAATCAGCTTTTGCATATTTCATACCTTTTAATTTTCACATATTTAGAAAGACTGACCATTACATTATTAACTTCATAAATCAGTTTATGAGATTCCGTTGTCTCCTCGCTTGATTTCGGCAGGGATTGTTTTATTAATAGGCACACGGTTCCTATCATTGGGCTGTTTTAGCTTTGGTGCTAATGCACAAGCCGATAAAAGGTTTGCAATCAAAATTATAAGAATGATTGACTTCATTTTAATATGACTCTTTTTTACTGTTATACACATTCTGATATTTGTTGTCATTATTATAATTTTGACACT
>NZ_JBHIQP010000076.1:0-726 GCF_042196625.1 Bartonella sp. AC535YNZD
CAAAACATAAAAAAGACACATTTTAGCATTATTGATCTCTTTGGAACTTAGAGTAGAGAATCATTGCTTAGAGTGTGAATTTTGAGTCTTTTGTTTTGTTTGTGCTCTCTGTATTGAGACCCAAATGCTTATCTTTTTGATTATGTTTTTTGGACATAAAGATAACACATTTAGAGTCTAAGGGTTTTAGTGTGTTGTTTTTTCCTAACTAAAAAGAGGCTTTGTATATTTAATATTACTTTTTACTTGGTAGTAGTTACTATAAAATCCTTTAAACTAGGTTTAGTATGTGTTTTCCTAATTATAGACTTTATTTTTATTAGAAAGCATTGTTTTGTTAATAATAAGTAAAGTAAAAAGAAATTGTAATATTTACAGAATATAGTTTTCCTTGGATAATTGAATTTTTAGTTAGACTTTTTCTTTTTAATATATCGTGTAATGATATAGGCGTGGTCTTGTGATGCACCTCTTATCTCTACCACTGCTTATCCCCTTTTGAAAGTTATTTCATCAAAATGAGTCTTACCAATATACATTTTCGTACCATTATAGACTGTTCAAGAAAATGGCAATATAAAAATATAACTTTTTAGCAATATGGATTCTACTGTGATCTTTTTTCAACAAAATATAGAAAAACCTTCTATAAAACCTCAAAATTTATAGTGTCATCAAATATTATGCTTATCTCTAGATAAATACTGTGCATCTGTAAAAAAATAT
>NZ_JBHIQP010000077.1:0-719 GCF_042196625.1 Bartonella sp. AC535YNZD
TTACCAAGTTGAAAATCATCCAATGACTTGATATGAGGCGTTAATTTGTCAGAAGGTATATATGGGCAAACTGCTTGAAAAGTATTATCTTCAAATTGCAAACAATACCGACGACGAGCTAAATATTTAGCTGCTATAATTTTCTTTTTATTTTCTAATTTCCAAGCCCCTATTTTAGAGGGATGAATATCTAATTTTTTAGCATTTTCAGTTTTGAAACAATGGATACTATCAGTGTCACAATAGATAAAATTTTCAAGTCCAATTTTGTAAATAGACTCAATTAAAAACATACGAGCATAACTTCCAGCAAATAAAGAAATTGGCAAATAACCACATTTTTGGAATATTGTTTCACCCCAAATAAATCTAAGAACATCATTTTCAAATTCGATATATCTTTTAAATCTATGAGGACGTTCAGCCATTTTTCCACATAATGAATTAAGAAACATTTTTCCTATTCTGCTGATTGTTTTATCTGAAGAATTTTTCAATTCAAAAAATTCATCAATATAATCAGTAAAAAGGTCATCTCTTGCTTGAAAGAGATAACCATCTAATAATTCCAAATTTTGGTAGTGATAAGATTGTTTAAACAATTCAAATTCTTGTAATGTTAACATGAATATTTTTTTATGTTCACATTCGTGTTCAGATAAAATTTGTAAATATTCAACACCCCCAGATGATGATTGTGTGTTATTATTTAAAATAGG
>NZ_JBHIQP010000078.1:0-715 GCF_042196625.1 Bartonella sp. AC535YNZD
AGTTCCGGTGTCAGTGAGACACGTCCGATTAATATGAGTGTTGTGTTTGCGATCAAGACGTGAGGTTCAAGATGTCGACGATTTATGATTGGTCGCTTAGAGCGGCGGATAATACGCGTTGTGATGCTTCAATTAATTGGTCAGAAGGGCAGCATCCTAGCAGTGTGAAGAAGAGCGCCCGTGTGATGATGCAACGCGTAAAGGAATACTTGTCAGACACGGGTGGAGAGCTTGAAGGCATTGTTACAAATGATCATGTCCAACAAACGAGTGTGATAAGGCTTGCAAGCACTTCACAGTTTTTAGAGTATAAGAATGGTATCGTTTTGCGCTTTATGGCGACGGGCAGGAATGTTGGGGCGACAACGATTGTCTTGAATGATTTAGCTGGCAAGCCGGTTTATAAAGCAACAGAATTAGGGGTTAGTCCTTTGTTGGGAGGAGAAATCCAAGAAGGGTGTATTTATACATTGGTGTCTCGTGGAGATAGTTGGCATCTTGTTAATCCTACCTCTATTCCTTTGGAAGAAGAAAGCAGTCTTTATCCCACGGGTTTTATAGGAACGTTTGGAATGCGCGGGATTCCAAAGGATTGGTTAATTTGCGATGGGAAGGCTTATTTGCGTCGTGACTATCGCGATTTATTTGAGACGATAGGCACGGTTTGGGGAGAAGGGGATAGTGTAACGACATTTAATGTTCCGGATTTTCGAGG
>NZ_JBHIQP010000079.1:0-699 GCF_042196625.1 Bartonella sp. AC535YNZD
AACAAAGCATCAGTATTGATAGTTCCTTTATTGGTTTTAAAAACCTGCGAAAAGAATCCCCTCACTTTTTGTTGCCATTTTAATCTATATTTATTTAATGCAGCAACAGCTTCATGCTGGTCCATAAATATAAAACGACTTGACCATCTATAATGTAAAGGAAAACCATCAAGAATGTCTAATATTCCAGGATAACTAGCTGTTGGAAAACCGTCAATTGAAATACAGGAAATAAATTTATCCCCAAGTCGTGGAATATCTCCAGGCCACAAATCAGTATAACCAAGCCATGAATCTAAATACATTGGACAATCTTGTATTCGAAGAGCAATCGCTTCACCATTAATCGCATAATGTAAATAATTAACAAGTTGGTCACTGTCGTAGACATCATCACCATTCTTAATAGTGATTGTTTTCATCCTCTGCATTTTAAGCAGATCACCAATCCCAATATAAAAATCATCTATTTTCTTTTTAAATTCATCAAGTAAACGTTCAGCGGGTGTGGTTGACTCAACTGTATCGTCTTCATATACAATTTCCCCTAACTTTGATGATTTTCGAGTAGGTGGTAGATATTGCATTAACAAAGCATATTCCGTCTCATAATGCACTTCACTTTGCTTAAAATAAAACCGTCTTTCTGCATCAATCAATGCTGTAATAGGGTCAGGAAAATGAGATAATTCTGGATCT
>NZ_JBHIQP010000080.1:0-361 GCF_042196625.1 Bartonella sp. AC535YNZD
TCTGCTTATCGATCTTATTTGTCGTCTCTTCTTATAAATTCACTGATTGATCCCAAAGCTATCGCAACTGTTTTATCATTTACAGCCATTATTACAGCTGTTGTATCCTTTGCATTCAGTTTTTTATACGGTCATATTTTTTCAACATTCTGGCAAGCTAATTTGTGGTTGGCAGGAGTTATGGCTGTGATTTTTGGGGGGGCTGCTTTAATTATTTTTTTCAGAAAACAAGAAATCATTTGGTTACAGCCTGAAAATGCACAATCGTCAAAACAACATTTCTTGAAACGCAAGCATCAAGAATTTTGCTATGGGCAAATTTATCCGGAAGCATCGTGCATTAATGAAAACATCAAGGATG
>NZ_JBHIQP010000080.1:395-698 GCF_042196625.1 Bartonella sp. AC535YNZD
CAAAGTCTCTATCCTGCACCAAATTTGATAACACTTTGCGATGAAGTAGTCGAATGGGAGTTTATCCGGGGTACTGCATTAAGCCAAATGGATTTTCTACATCAAAAGGCGATTATTGATCAAATCAATAAGATCTTTCAAGATCGATTAAGCAAAAATATAATCTTATCACATGGAGATTTACATCCTGATAATATCATTGTTACTCCTGAGAATTCTTTTATGGTCGTGGATTGGGATTTATGTCAAGAAGCCAGTCCGGAATTGGATATCTTAACATTTTTCACCAGTCCAAGATTATCT
>NZ_JBHIQP010000081.1:0-693 GCF_042196625.1 Bartonella sp. AC535YNZD
ATAACTATGACACAACTGGCTTCGCGTTTGCTTATTCTGACAGGCGTTTTACGTCATATTCATAAGGATCAAGTTGAGGGGGATATATGGACAATCCCTGCTGAGAATATGAAAGGAAGACGCGATGCTACAACAGAATTTCGTGTCCCTTTATCATCAGAGGCATTAGACATTTTAAAACAAGCGCGCCTTTTATCTCGCAATGAATTCTTTTTTTCTGCAACAGGTCGGGGTCCCCTTGGTGAGAAGTGTATGGCTACGTATATGAGAAAAAATAAACTTGATGCCTGCCCCCATGGATTTCGCTCTAGTTTACGCGATTGGCTCGCTGAAACAACCGATGCCCCCTATGAGGTTGCTGAAACAATTCTAAGTCATACAGTCGGAGGACAAGTAGAGCGTGCCTATCGTCGTACTGATTATTTAGAACAGCGCCGCGTTTATATGGATAAATGGGCGGCTTATGTCACCGGTCAATCTTAAGATATGGGGTAATTTACCCCATGATCTGTGGATAACTTTCTCTCTCTTCTCTCTCATTCTTTCTCAATAAGACTCATAAATTATTACATCACAAATTATATGATAAAATATTGTTTTCTATAAATAAAACACCTTCAAAAATGAACCAAAATGTGGTTAATAAATAGTTATATTTTGTTTCCATTTTTTATTATGAAAGGATTTTAATAT
>NZ_JBHIQP010000082.1:0-692 GCF_042196625.1 Bartonella sp. AC535YNZD
GCAATATCTTTATCTTTGTCGCTTTCTTTTACCACAATCATTGGTTCAAGATTGGCTACATTTAAACTATAATCATCCCTTCCCCATTCGCATTTTTCCAATACTGCACGGGGGATTTTTGTAAGTGTAAGATTCTCAAAGGATGATGATTTTGTATCAAAGGCTGTACAACAAATCAGCAGGGTCCGATGAGAGCCCACTTCTTCGCTCATGATACGGAGTTGTTCATGGGTCATGGCGCTCGTTGTGACATAAATATAATCCGTTTCCGTTGAATACCCCTGCATCCAATAATGATTTTCATCCGGCGCATAGGTAAATCCCATATGTTTGCACATAGCTTCTGAAAGCATCGCAGCATTATATTCGCGACTAATAATCCATTGTCCCCATGGATCTTTCTGCAACAGAGAAGGTGCAAGGCGATAATAGCGAAATCCACCGCCGCCTTGCCAATTGACACTTTTAGAAATTCCCCCTTGATCAGTTCCATCAATTACTTGTTTTAAACGAGGAATAATGTGCGTATGACAATGCTCACCGAGTTCAATCATAATCCACCTGCGGCCCATTTTATGAGCAACGGCACCGGTCGTACCAGAACCAGCAAAAGAATCCAATACAAGATCACCAGAGTTGGTGGCAAGTTGAATGATGCGTTCCATTAATCGCTCGGGCTTAGGAGTTGTAAA
>NZ_JBHIQP010000083.1:0-682 GCF_042196625.1 Bartonella sp. AC535YNZD
TATGGACCAGCCTTTAATGTTTTAGTTGCATCCGGTCTGTTAGGTTATGTGAGTGATGGCAAACAAACCACTGTTGGTTTTGATGGGCATAGATACGACTTTGTCAGCAGAATTATTGGCGGTAATGGCTATACCTACGAGACAATACCTGCTGGCAGTAACATGTGGAAAGAATGGTGGAATATGTTCACAAATCCTTACAATCCTCATACTTGCCTTGGAGATGCGGGTAATAAGTGCAGAACACTTTATGGCACATCTCATCGTGAACAAAAACCTTGAATTAAATAATGGAGTGAAAAATGAAACAGACTCTAAAATTATTAAGTATAATAGTTCTGTTAAGTATAGCTGGATGTCAGTTTAATAAGCCTCCTGGCGGGTATTTGAGTGTGTGGGAGAAAAATGGTGTTACTAATTTTACTGAAATAGGAAAAGCCTTATTAGAATGTGGCATGCCAACCCCTTATGATCGCGATCCAGAAAATAGAAAGTTAAGCAACAATGCAATAGGAAGCATAGAAGCTTGCATGCTTCAATCGGGATTTCGTGATAAAGTAGGGGGGGGGACTATGTGCGAGAATCATAAAGCCGAAAACCTTCCCATTTGTCGTCCAGGTGCTGTCATACCACAGCGCAGTGTCAAGAAGCGCTTAAACAGCCCGTTTTGTAAAAAATATAA
>NZ_JBHIQP010000084.1:0-679 GCF_042196625.1 Bartonella sp. AC535YNZD
ACATCACGCCATTTCCGACTTTGCTTCGCTTCGTGCTCTTCCGAACATAGCTGTCATTGCGCCTGCAGATAATAAAGAAACCGAAGCGGCCATTTTCTCGGCACTGAGCAACCCTATGCCGGTTTATATACGTTTAGGAAAACACCCGGTTACAAATATTCATAAAGATGCTTTAAAAATTAATATCAGCAAGGCTTCTGTTATACAGAAAGGAAAAGAGATTCTCTTCCTTGCCACTGGCGAGACTGTTCAGATTTGTCTTGCTGCTGTTGAAGAACTCCAAAAATATGAAGTGATACCAACGGTTGTTAGTGTACCAACAATTCGTCCTTTAGATGATATATCTGTGTTAAAACTCTGCAAATCCCATAGATCTGTTACTGTCTGTGAAGAGCATAGTATAAATGGAGGGCTTGGAGATGCAATTGCCAGATTACTTATGGACTATCGCATTGTATGCAAATTTTCATCACTAGGAATACCAGATGAACCAATCCGGAACGGAAGCCAACTGGAGGTGTTAGCAAGTTATGGAATCAGCCCAGATGGTATCGTGAAAACAGCGTTAGCAATGATATAATATACAGAAACTATAAAACATATTTCTTCATCTATTTTTCAGATTAAAACAGTCCATTGTTGAAAGCACGAAATAAAGAATGCAGATTGAAGAGATTTT
>NZ_JBHIQP010000085.1:0-329 GCF_042196625.1 Bartonella sp. AC535YNZD
TGAGAAGCTATGCTCTCAATTCTTTCAAATGTGTTTTATGCTTTCGCATAAAGTCCCTTCCGCATTCTTTTACCCTGTTCCTTTCCCACCGCTTACTATAGTGCTCGTTCAACCGTTTTCGCACCCGCCATTTTCCCCAGGACAATTTCGCAAGAGCGACGCTTTTACATACATTTTGACTCGCTTTTTTGCTCAATTATTAAGCTTTTTCGCACTTAGTCCTGCGCACAATTTTTCGCCCAAACCTGTGCGCACTGCCTGCTACCACTGCCACCCACTACGGATCCTCCACGCTCCCTGTTTGTGGCTCTGCAACTCTCTTTGCACCC
>NZ_JBHIQP010000085.1:415-664 GCF_042196625.1 Bartonella sp. AC535YNZD
TGTTATTTTGTAAATTTGCAAAATTGCTGTATTCTGCTCTCTCTTCTTCATTTCCACTCTATTAACCACCAATATACTAACTTTATGCCTAAAGGTTGCAAATCGATTAATCAAATTGAACAGCGCACGACCTCGCTTCGAACCTCAACCACCTCTTTATTTCTCTCCTACATACAATGTGGTCTCCCACCGTTCTACTCGGACCGTTTCCTCGAGGGATCACCCATGAAAAATTTTCGCTCCCTCTCT
>NZ_JBHIQP010000086.1:0-660 GCF_042196625.1 Bartonella sp. AC535YNZD
AAGGATGGCAGATTGTTGATCATCACAAGAAAGACTTAAGGATAGCATTCATATTGTTCTGGATGCTTTTTACAAAAAGGGCTGTTTAAGCGCTTCTTGACACTACGCTGTGGAACAACAGCACCTGGACGACAAGCCGGAAGATTCTTTCCTTGAAAATTCTCACACCACGTTCCTGCCTCTGTATCTTTATAGCGGAATCCTGATTGAACCATACAAGAATCAATGAACGCCTTTTTATTTAAACTTAACTTTCTATTTTCTGGATCCTTATCATAAGGGGTTGGCATACCACATTCTAACAAGGCTTTTCCTATCTCAGTAAAATCTGCTCCTGGCTTCTCCCACATCGCCAAAGATGATGAAGGAGTTTTATTAAACTGACATCCCACTATACTTAATAAAACTATTATACTCAGTAATTTAAACAACATGTTCATTTTTTTCTCCTTCAAGGTTTTTGTTCACGATGAGAAGGGCCATAACGCTTTTTGCATATATCACTCGCATCTCCAAGACAGGTATGGGAACTTATGGGATTCATGATCACTCTCCACCATTCTTTCCACATGTTACTGCCAGTAGGTATTGTCTCGTAAGTATAGCCATTGCCGCCAATAATTCTGCTGACAAAGTCGTATCTATGCCCATCAAAACCAA
>NZ_JBHIQP010000087.1:0-631 GCF_042196625.1 Bartonella sp. AC535YNZD
AAAGGGCAGGTCCTGGACTATAATGAATAGCATAACCGCAGAAATTCAATCCTGCCTCTGACATGCCAACCTGCGCTCCTTTCATGACAATGGTTGTTTCAATCGGTTTGTGAGAAGAAAGATTATCCATGATTTCGCGCAAATAGGGGGTCCGCTTTGTTCTCCACAATCCAGGTTCAGCACTGGCTACGGTGCTAAGGTATCTATTCTTGTCCGCCCATTGAGAAACCGTGTATGGTGGGTCCGGTTGTCTTGCATCATTGGCATGGGAGAAAAATTCTGTAACAGCATTCTCATCCATTATTCATTCTTTGCTCGCCCCAAAACGCTCTCATTCTGGAGGTTGAGGATCATGATAAGGAACTGGAATAGGAACAGCTTCAAGCAAAGCCTTTCGTATGTAATAATCAATGGCACCGATTAGGCTTGCAGCATCACATCCAACCTGTGCGGCAATGCTTGCACCAAATCGATGCGGAAAATTCAACATGGCGTCACGGTGTGCTCTTCCAAACTCACGCGCTGCTCTCTTGACTTCTTCACGGTCAACGGTTGTTTCGCGTAAGCGTTCAAGGGCAATCTTTTCGCTTTCAAGGGCAACTTGCATTCGCTCCAGTTTAATCTTGTATTC
>NZ_JBHIQP010000088.1:0-629 GCF_042196625.1 Bartonella sp. AC535YNZD
AAAAGGCCCAGAAACTTTGTTTTCGTCCTCTAGTACCTTTTGATATGATTCTCTTGAAAGCTTATCACTCTTATAGAACGATTCTGGTTCTTTGAGAAAAAAACTAGAAAAGTCTATTTGCTTTGGGTTTGTTTTCTGATTCTTTGTTATAGCTTGATAGGCTTTTTCTATTTGTGAAAGTTGTTCCTTTTTTAACGCAAGTTGTTTTTTAAAGAGCTCAATAATTTCCTCTTTTTTTAATAGCTTAATAAGCTCCAGATATTCTGCTGGTAGAGCAGGTGGTGGCGGTGGAGCAGGTGGTGGCGGTGGAGCAGACGATGGGGATTGTGCACATGTCTTTAGGACTCCAGTGCGGTCTATTCCAAATCTGTTCTGTTGATATTGAGCAAATCCCAACGCTAGAAAATTGCATGTATCTGCTTGAGGAGAATCCGATGCATGTGCCAGATTTATCATCCCCAAAAGGGTAATCATTCCTGTTATAATAAATCGCTTTTTCATATATTTGCTCGTTTAATTTCGGCAGGGATTGTTTTATTAATAGGCACACGATTCCTATCATTGGGCTGTTTTAGCTTTGGTGCTAATGCACAAGCCGATAAAAGGTTTGCAATCAAAATTATAAGAAT
>NZ_JBHIQP010000089.1:0-273 GCF_042196625.1 Bartonella sp. AC535YNZD
ATGTATCACGTTCGGAAGTTGTTGATGGTGTTCCCCATTCGCTTGCAAAGGTCAGGCAATGAAAAAAAATTTCATCAAAAATTTCATTACAAAACGCAAAAAACTTTCATTCTTTCTTATTGCTCTCTTCATTATTATCATTTTGTTGTGGTTGCGCTCTGTTTTTTTTGGAACATCTACACCAGTGTATATGACAGCTGTGGTGAAGCGTGGGGATATCGAGGAAAGTGTTTTGGCTTCAGGGCTTGTGCGTCCTTATCTGTTGGTGGCGGT
>NZ_JBHIQP010000089.1:361-611 GCF_042196625.1 Bartonella sp. AC535YNZD
AAGAAGGGGATCTGTTGGCAAAAATTGATCCTACAGATCAAGAAAATCACCTTAAAAGAAAAAAAGCAGCATTATCGCATTATTATGCGAATTTAGTGGAACAAGAAGCTTATCTTTCCCTTGCACAGAAAAATTTAGAACGGCAGAAAAAAATGATTGAATCGCGTGCAATTTCAAAAGCTAATCTTGATGATGCCGCGACACAAGTGAAAATACGTGAAGCGCAAATTGCTCAATTGCGTCAGCAAAT
>NZ_JBHIQP010000090.1:0-609 GCF_042196625.1 Bartonella sp. AC535YNZD
AAGATGCTGATAAACAACCTGAATCTGCGGATCAAAAACAACACCTTTATACCCTGTTGCAAACGTTCTACCGCTCGTTAAAGAACCGCTAAACTGTTTACCCTTTAACGCCACAACCTTGCCCCGTGAAAGGGTCAAAACATCACCCTTAAAAAGACCATACGATACCACCCCATCTATATAAAAACCCCTATCATGCTGCAAACTTCCATAGGCAGCAACAGACCATTTATTAAATGCGCTTTTTTTGCTTTGTTCAACATCCTGAGGGTGTAGAGAAAGATTTCCATAGTTCCCCAAAACTCCAAAGAATGTACGACCATATAAACTCTCAATCTCGTTTAACAAAACACCTGCTTCAAGTGCATTATAATCGAGCTCAGCACCATAGCCATATTCAAAAGCAGATAAATTGGAAGCATAATGATGGCTCCCCCCATAAGCACGCAGAAAAAAGGCTGTCTTTTCATTCTCTTTCCAAGAAGAATGAAAAGCATTGCGCATTATCTCCAACGTCTTATTTTGCGTGATCATATCCACTAAACCAGCATGAAATAAGGCATTTGGCAAAAGAAGATAAGTTGGAACCTGTGGAACAACAGCTCTAAT
>NZ_JBHIQP010000091.1:0-277 GCF_042196625.1 Bartonella sp. AC535YNZD
TTTGTTCCTTTTGCTGATTTTTAAAGCCTTCAAGGGCGTTCAAATCATCTTCTATGTGTAAACCATCAGCCTTTATGCGTCCCGCAATGCGGCTGTCACCAGCGATGAGAAGGGCGGCGTCATTGTTTCGAATATCTTCTGCGTAAGTTTGCGCTTGGTGTTGTAAAAAAGAGCCATCATCTTTTTGCTTTTCAGAATCATAAAGAATGACGCAGGAAAAAGACTTTGTTTGCAAAATTTGACGCAAAAAACTATGCGGGGTGTTGCGGCGAACAGC
>NZ_JBHIQP010000091.1:344-603 GCF_042196625.1 Bartonella sp. AC535YNZD
TTTTTTTGTTGTGTCATGCCATATCTCTGTTTCTTAGAAAAAAATGATGCTTAAAAATTAAAGTTTCATCCTCTTCATGCTTGTTTGCGATGAGGGTAACCACTATTTCCCCATAATTTCAAGGGGAAGCGTGGGGGAGTCCAGTGTTGAAATACTAAGGCGTTTGAAAGACCAAGCTGTTGTTCAGCATACGATACAGCCTTTTCGTCATGATATATGCATGGGTGTTTTTCATCTTTTTGCCTTAAAAAATAACACT
>NZ_JBHIQP010000092.1:0-601 GCF_042196625.1 Bartonella sp. AC535YNZD
TGTCTTTTTGATCTATTTGACCTTGTAGGTAATTCAAAAAGCCAATCATAGCCTTTGGACTTGAATAGTCGATTTGTAGTGTTACTGCTTGCTTTTCCAACTCTTGCCAACGGTCTATAATCCTAGCACGTAATGTCATGCTGTAACCAGAAACTAAAATGAGGCATTCACGTTTAGGAAGGTTGTAACAGTTTTGGGTCTTACCCTGTTTATCTAAATAGGTGGATCCAAATTTGGATTGACCCCCTTCAGGATATAATTCTCCTAACATTTGTCGAATATCACGCATAATATGCGCATGTTGCTTACCGCATAACTCTGCAATTTCACGACTAGACATCGTTTGAACTGTTGTGTTTTGAAAATTGTTTTCAGATATTGTAATAAAGTTTCGCATCATCACTTCCTAAATTAATGAAAACACAAGTATTGGTATAATATTTTGCCATAGTTTCTATGGCGCTCTGCTTGAGCAATTTTCCTTGCTGCGTGAATTTTGAAGTAATGATTATCTGTTTTATCTGTTTCTATTTCAGATTTTGGACAAATCTTCTGTCTGTTCCATTCTTGTTTTGTAAAAACAAAATCCACGCCTTCTTTT
>NZ_JBHIQP010000093.1:0-594 GCF_042196625.1 Bartonella sp. AC535YNZD
CTCCACAGCGGTGACAGATAGCATAGAAGGCGGACGCGCTGTTAACATGCAAGCCCACAAAGGCAGCATCCATGGTGTTGGCGTTGATATTATCGCTGGTACCAATCCAATCTATGTGCTGGAAAACGATGCACAGAGCGGGAATATCACCTTAGAAGCAGGGCAACATATCACCTTTGAAAGTGCGCAAAACACGCAAAGCACACAAAACAGCAGTGAAAGTTCTTCAATGAGTGTTGGCACCGGTTATGGCACGGGTGGCGCAGGGGCAACGGGCAGTGCTGCTTTTAGTCAAGGGGAAGGTTCCAGTGAGGAAGTTCAACACAAAAACAGCCATATTATAGGCACCGGCACTGTTCATACCACGAGTGGGGCAAACACCACACTGGCAGGCGCCGTGGTTTCTGGAGAGCGTGTAGAAATGGAAGTAGGGGGTGATTTTGCCATTATCAGCCGCAGTGATACGGGACAAACTTCCAGCAAGCAAAACTCTGTTTCTGTTGGGTTTGGTGCTGGACAAACGGGTGGTGGGGGCTCCATGAGCGCCTCTTTCCAAAAGGATAAATCCTCTAGTGATTATCATAGTGTTGTGGA
>NZ_JBHIQP010000094.1:0-259 GCF_042196625.1 Bartonella sp. AC535YNZD
ATTTCTTGGGTATATGTCAGAGTATCACCTTAACCGCACCGATGCGTGCTTGCGGGCAAATCGATATTTCTCACTGGGAGTTAGCCCATAACTATTTGAAGCAGGGCTTGTTACTCGAAGCCTTGCATCAGTTTTCAGTTCGATTAGCCACCGTGGTGGCTAAAAACTCGGATCTTACTTATCGCTATCTCCCTGTTATGGTTGAACAGTTTTTCTCTACCGCCCATTTTGATAGCGATCGGTTGCGCGTTGAAGGACA
>NZ_JBHIQP010000094.1:291-586 GCF_042196625.1 Bartonella sp. AC535YNZD
ATGACAATGGAAAGGCCGTTATTGCGCAGGCAATCATCATGGTCAGTAAGGTCCGCTTCCTTGGCTCGTGTTCTGAGAAAGCCGCTCTTCCATTACTAGGTGATTTATGTAAGATTTCCTCCGTAACCGGAGATTCTTGTACTTTTTCCTTTAATGCGCATCACCCGCTTTTTGAGGAACATTTCCCCTCCCGCGCCGTATGTCCTGGTTCACTATTGATTGAGATGGTTCTGGCTTTAGCCACGCAGGGTAGGGCGAAAAATATCGCATCTGTTGTGCTGAAAAAAGTAAAGTT
>NZ_JBHIQP010000095.1:0-585 GCF_042196625.1 Bartonella sp. AC535YNZD
AAATGAACATGTTGTTTAAATTACTGAGTATAATAGTTTTATTAAGTATAGTGGGATGTCAGTTTAATAAAACTCCTGGAGGGTATTTGAGCGCGTGGGAGAAAAATGGTGTTACTAATTTTACAGAGGTAGGAAAAGCCTTGTTAGAATGTGGCATGCCAACGCCTTATGATGTCGATCCAGAAAACAGAAAGCAGAGCATTAATGCAAAAGCAACAATTTATGCTTGCATGCTTCAATCAGGGTTTCGCTATAAAGATGAAGAGGTAGCAAGAGCGGGAGGGCCATGTTATACTTTTAGAGCCGAAAACCTTCCGGCTTGTCGTCCAGGTGCTGTCATACCACAGCGCAGTGTCAAGAAGCGCTTAAACAGCCCTTTTTGTAAAAAATATAAAAATAGTCGCAAATGCCAGCCTTAAGTCTTTCTTGTGATGATCAACAATCTGTCATCCTTGCCTTTACTTGGAATGGCAGGATTGTTTTCTCAATCTACCATCTCAACTCAGTCCAGAACTGTCTTGAAAAACGGAGATAAAATATCAACAGGCTTTAGAGCCTTTTTATTGTAAATAAATCCATTGAAAG
>NZ_JBHIQP010000096.1:0-242 GCF_042196625.1 Bartonella sp. AC535YNZD
ATCCGCTTTACGGCTAATGGTTGCTGACAAGATCTTTCCTTGAAATCGCAATTGTTCTCGCAGACGAACCCAACCAAGTTTGGGAATTCTTATCTTGAAACCTTGCAACTGTATTTGATCATTGGTCAAAGTAAAACGATCGTGCACTCCTTTCTTTCTAAAAGTGGGATATCGGCTTCTCCCTGAAAAGAAATTCTTAAAAGCCACACCCAATTGAATAATTGCCATTTGTGGAGCATTTT
>NZ_JBHIQP010000096.1:335-577 GCF_042196625.1 Bartonella sp. AC535YNZD
CATGCTTCATATTGCTGCTGCCATTCCTTCAGTGCCCAATTATAAGCAAAGCGCGCGCAACCACTGGCTCGAGCCATGTAGCTTCGTTGTTTATTGTTTAAGTCTAGAGCTATTTTGTGAGCAACAATCATTGCGATGCCTCTACAGCTTGACGGACATTCTCTAATAACCTTTGATTTTTTCTCGAACGACTTCCATAAAGACGAGCACTAAAGACAGTAATAATTTCTAAAACATCTTTG
>NZ_JBHIQP010000097.1:0-236 GCF_042196625.1 Bartonella sp. AC535YNZD
CTGTGAGATATGTTTGGGATGTAAGAGATGTTTTGCGGGTGAACGTGTGCAATAACAGTGATATGTGTGGGGTGTTCTGTGTTGTATAAGAGTAAGCTCTGTAGAGCTTTTATAGAGGCAACTTCGTGTGGAAGGCTATGGAAAGAACTGTATGAAGCCGTCAGAAGATGGCAAGATTTTAAAAAAGTCAGAAGGATAAAGATTAGAATGCGGTTCTAATATAGACTTGGAGCGTT
>NZ_JBHIQP010000097.1:337-577 GCF_042196625.1 Bartonella sp. AC535YNZD
AATGGATATCAGGCATTAAATATTTAAGTTCTCGCATCGAGCGCCACATATGGTAATCATGGGTGACGATATAAAGGGTTTTATAGTGGTGTTTTTTGATCCAAGCAGCACTTTCTGTAGCGTTCCCTCTGGTGTTAATCGCTTGATGCCCAATGTCAATACAACAGGAGATAAGCCGTCGAGTAATATGCATGTTATGCATGAGACTTTTCAGGTTGGTTGTGGTGTTTACACCACTGA
>NZ_JBHIQP010000098.1:0-574 GCF_042196625.1 Bartonella sp. AC535YNZD
CGCAACCTCTAAAAGCGCAGCATTATCCTTATCCGCTTGCACCACAACCGCATCAATTTTGCTATAACCTAAAAGCTCAGCAGCCCGAAGCCGGTGCGCACCAGCAATCAGCGTGTAATTGCCTTCCCTAGCATTGGGCGTATGGCGCACCGTAATCGGATTCATCAATCCCTCCCGCACTATTGATTGTGCAAGTGCCTTGGCATGCTCATCATCTACAGGGCGTATACGCTCCGGCACCACAATCAAATCTAAAGCAATCTCTTGAAACTGTGCCATCACGCCGCCGCCTTTCTGATCTCTTTAAAGAATAAATCCATCGCACGCCCCGCCCATCTTTGATAAGCTTTCGCAAAAACGGGTTCTTCCAAACGCCGGTTAATTGTACGCAAAGAACGAGCAACAGCCGTGCGTTCACGCTCTTGCATAGCAACAAGACGCCGCCGTGGCACCTCAAACTGATAATGCAAAATATGAATAACAATCTGTCGTGCTAACGCCGCATCAAATAAGCCATGCGGGGGGTCAATAACATACCGGATTGGTACATGCCGAAATCCACCACTCACTGCTT
>NZ_JBHIQP010000099.1:0-572 GCF_042196625.1 Bartonella sp. AC535YNZD
AATAGGTTTCTGCTAAAGTATTTTTGATTGGTTGGCTTTGTTGCCAAATTGCTTTTGCTCTCTCTGCTTTCTGTTTTACTCGTTTGAGATCAGCACAAAACTGTTTTGAGAAAGAAAGCGTATGATCATAAGCTTGTTTTCCAAGCAATCCAATTCTAATAAGCGCTTGTATGATCTCTCTAAAAGAGCAACCAGCATAACAATAGAGTAAAAGACGCCCATCATTTCCATTAGAAATAGATAAACTAGGCAGCCTATCATCATGAGCAGGGCAATGAGCAAGTCCATAACGCCCATGCCAAACCCCACGCAAGGCACGTGTGATACCTTGCGCATTCTTAAAAGAACACATCATTTTAAATCCTATAACATTGCGTCATAGGACGGATTGTGCTATCTCTAGATTGATGAGTTTGAGAAAGCCTTGTCCGTCCTTACGTGACAAGGTTTTTTTATGCCACGTCGTTATAACGTTGCTGTTTCGCTTGTTCGATGACATTCAAAAGATCCGATTGTAACCAACGGGATAAAAAGCCAAATTTAAAAGGTTTTGGTAAAGAGCCATTGGTAAC
>NZ_JBHIQP010000100.1:0-565 GCF_042196625.1 Bartonella sp. AC535YNZD
ACCCGCAATCACCGTTCCATCTTTGCCAAGGCGACGAACTTTTCGTGCATTGCCTTTCATAATTGTTTGCCCAAGTGAGACCTGACCATCACCGGCCATCACGACTTTACCACCTTTTCGTACAGTCATAATAGTTGTACCATACATTATATCTGGCTTATGTTCTGCCATAAGGAGACTCCTTAATATTGATCTTTGTTCTTAAATATTGATTTCTTTCCATCAAATGTAAAATCCAATCACTATTGTCTCTATTTAAGAACATATAACGCAAAACACAATGTTTTAGCACTATAACAATTTGCTGAAATGAAAAAAATGATATCGTTGTTATCAATGCAAATTGTTGTTAAACAGTTTTTATAAGCAGTTTACTTCTAAGGAAAAAATATGAAAAAAATAGCAATAGGGACATTGGGAGGAACCATTGCAATGGCTGAAAACAATTTTGGCCAAATGCAACCAACATTGACTTCAGATATCCTCATTAAAAGTGTTCCAGAATTAAATAAAGTTGCTCATATTCACGCACAAACACTGACACAATTACCAAGTGGATCTTTAT
>NZ_JBHIQP010000101.1:0-558 GCF_042196625.1 Bartonella sp. AC535YNZD
ATGAAATTTTGGCGACCAAAAATTTCATCCATCATCACTTTTAGATAGGCTTGTTCATCATCATCAATGGAAATCCAGATACTTCCATCATCTGCCAATAAGCGATGTAACAATTCTAGCCTGTCTCTCATAAGGCTTAGCCATAGGGAATGCTCCAAACCATCTTCATAATGTTCAAAGGCATTGCCTGTATTATAAGGTGGATCTATGTAGACACATTTTACCTTCCCCGTATATTCTTGCTCAAGTGCCTTGAGTGCGAGTAAATTATCACCAAAAATAAGTTTATTATCAAAAATATCCTGTGATGATATTTGATGCGCGGCATGATAAGATTTTTCAAGATCTTCTAACAATATACGAGGTTCCAGTTTGGGGCGTTTTTCTTTTCCAATCCAGTTAAGTTCTAATTTTTGTTTATTACGGCTCATTCGTAACCTGCCTCGTTGATATTTATCCAAATAGATCTAATTCTTGTTGTGCAATATCTTTATCTTTGTCGCTTTCTTTTACCACAATCATTGGTTCAAGATTGGCTACATTTAAACTATAATCATC
>NZ_JBHIQP010000102.1:0-550 GCF_042196625.1 Bartonella sp. AC535YNZD
CTGTAAATCAATAAAATCGTAAAAGCGTGGAAACGTAAAGCTAAGAATGCGTACTTTGTCAAGAGCATGGTGGTTGTGGAAAGGATGGTGGGGAGAAGAGGGCGTAAGTGGAGGCATAAAGGTAAGTGGAGATAAGATATTTGAGAGAGGGTTGTAGTGCTGCAGGTAAAAGATAGAGAGCATTTAGGGAAGAGGCGTAAAGGTTGGAATGGTACGGAAGTGAAAAGGTTGGAATGGCATGTGAGAGCATTGGGAGGAAAGGGGTTGTGTGGAGAATTTTGTGATGGAAAAGTCGTGTGTAGAGCATGAGATTTGAGGCGGGGGGGAGGGGGGCTGAAAAGATAAGGAAGATGGGGGACATGTGCGGTGCTGTTTGCTTTTTTATTAAACGTTTGAATTTTACAATGAAATCGCGTGGTCATGAGAGGCAGCGCTGAAAAAGCTTGTATCGTGCTCGTTATGAGGGGTGACATCATTTTAGATCATGCCTTTGTTTGAAGAGTGCTGATGTAAATAATAGGTTTGGGTAATGAGTTTGGAATGGTTATCA
>NZ_JBHIQP010000103.1:0-536 GCF_042196625.1 Bartonella sp. AC535YNZD
CCACAGAATGATACAAAGTGGCTTTCCGATAACCATGATTTTATAATGGTTTATGCCAAAGATAAAACGATTTGGCGTCCTAATTTACTTCCTCGTTCAAGCGATATGGATGCGCGCTATAAAAATCCTGATAATGATCCTCGTGGGTTATGGCAATCGGATAATCTGTCTGCGAAAAGAGTAACACCTAAGGACATTTATGAAATCATTACACCTTCTGGACGCAAAGTTATGCCTCCCGCTGGAGCTAGTTGGCGGGTTAGTAAAGAAAAGTTTGCCAAGCTGTTAGAGGATAATCGCATTTGGTTTGGAACAGATAATGGCGGAGTACCAAGAATCAAACGTTTTTTATCAGAAGTAAAAAATGGTATGGTTTCAATGACCATTTGGCTTTATGAGGAAGTAGGGCATAACCAAGATGCCAAAAAAGAGGTTAAAGTTTTTAATTCTAAGAATGTCTTTACAACTCCTAAGCCCGAGCGATTAATGGAACGCATCATTCAACTTGCCACCAACTCTGGTGATCTTGTATTGGA
>NZ_JBHIQP010000104.1:0-520 GCF_042196625.1 Bartonella sp. AC535YNZD
TTTTCATCGGTTAAATAGAGGACATTGCCATTTTCATCATGCGCAACCTCACCTACTGGGTGCTCTTTGACATTTGTAATTTTATAAATTTTATCAAAGTATCCCAATCCTTCATCCGATAAATTATTGATCATATCTACGCGATTATGCACTACCCCCTCAAGCGATGCGACATTGAGCTGTTCTACTGCTTGGTGGGCTGCTGCGGTGTTGCGGTTGAGTGCATCAATGATTTGTCCAGCATCTTGCCCCATCGCCCTCTATCCAGTTATATCAGTAAGGATGATACTCCCATCACTGATAGCAGATTTGGTTTCCCCTTCTGCTGCATCCTTAGCTTTGCCATGACTTAAAGCATTTTTAGCAATATTTTTTATGATGCCATATTTCCCTTGTTGCAAAGCACCGCCACCAGAAATGCTAACCCCATGGCTGCTGGCTTTAGCATGCGCACTGTTGCTGATATCACTGGTGCTAATGCTTCCTGTGGTCAGGCTGTTTTTATCTGCCGGCGCGGTGC
>NZ_JBHIQP010000105.1:0-506 GCF_042196625.1 Bartonella sp. AC535YNZD
GAAGATGGACGTGATATCGGCATTGATCTGGTCGCTACAATCCGTGATCAAGGAGGTTATGCGGCTATTCAATGTAAATGCTATGATGCTTCTCACATAATTAAAAAAGAAGATATTGATAGCTTTATCGCTACCTCTGGGAAAAAGATTTTTACGCGCCGTATTTTGGTTGATAGCACCGAAAGCAATTGGAGTGATAATGCTAACAACACTTGTGATGGTCAAGAGGTTCGTATTCAACAGATTAATCTGTTTGATTTAGAAAACAGTCAAATTGATTGGGGGGCTTATAAAGAAAAAGGTGAAGCTACCCTTAAAGAGCAACCTAAAAAAAAGCTTTTAGATCATCAAAAAGAAGCTCTTGAGAAAGTCTGTGAAGGTTTGCAAGAAGCAGACCGTGGCAAGCTGATTATGGCATGTGGAACAGGAAAAACGTTCACTAGCCTTAAGATAGCAGAACACATAGCAGGAACTGGCAAGCGTGTGTTGTTTCTGGTACCCTCCCT
>NZ_JBHIQP010000106.1:0-503 GCF_042196625.1 Bartonella sp. AC535YNZD
TGCCAGATGCAGCATAAAGCTGCCCCCTGCGACATGGGACTTCCATGCCAGCCTAATGCGCCCAGACTTCTATCGCTTTTTGTTTTGACGTTGGCATTAATCTCTCTTGGGCACGCAGCGTTTCGTGTGCAGCAGGCCAGAATCCTGCAAACTGCGTCCCAGCGGATCGTTCCCTTCTAACAACAATAAATCTTTTCCAACCGTAAACAAGCATTATCGTTATCATTGACGGGGGTATTTTCAGTGTTGTTTTGTAAATTACTATCTTTCATAATTCCCTCTTTTGAGAAAGTAATACATTATTAAAATCCATTCCTTTGGGAGCTTGCATCAGAGAGACATCAAAGCCTTGTTTGTATGCACGCGTTGCAAGGTTGAAACCTGCTTTACGACCCGCCTCATCGCCATCCATTGCGATTGTCAGACGTGTTTTGGTATCAATATTGGGTAAATTCACGCGTATCATGCCACTGGTCGAAAGGGACGCCCACAAACTCATAGGC
>NZ_JBHIQP010000107.1:0-501 GCF_042196625.1 Bartonella sp. AC535YNZD
TGAAAGAGGGGAAAATGAAAAAAATCTTAAAACTATTGAGCTGCATAGCTCTCTTAACTACAGCTGGATGTGTTAACCAACCTCCTCCATCAACTTTAGCATTATGGGAAAAACCAGGTGTCGATAAAGCGATGATCCAACAATCCTTGTCAAAATGTGGTTGGAAACCGGTTTATGCTTCTCCTGACGATATGAATTCGTATGCGAGTGAATTTGCCTCAGTTTATGAATGCATGAAAAAAGCAGGTTTCCGGTATAAATTGCAAGATTCAAAAGGGATCTATTTTACACAACCTCCAAAAAGTGGCTCATTCTTAAGCAATTTAATGATAGCAGGATATCAGCAGTTTATGGACAATGACACCTTTGGTGTGACCAATAAAACGAAACAGGAACGCGCTTTACTAACGCATTTTGAGGATGAAAGAAAACGTCAGCAAAAGCAAAAAGCTTTACAAAAGCGATCACCAAAGCGTCCTCCCCATCGTTAAAAAGGTCGTT